>DATLCL010000092.1:0-3538 GCA_035526415.1 Aeromicrobium sp. | reverse complement strand
GCCGGCCGTCCAACCGGGGATCCTGCGCTGCGCGGTGAGCTGGGAGCGACCGGACGGACGACCGTCTTCTTGACAACCTTCTTGACGACACGCCGAGGCGAGTCGTCCGGCCGCTCGGTCATGCGGTCAGTGTTCCACAGCAGTGGCCACACACCGATCCGCAGCGGACAAGGTTGCCAAGACGTAGCAATACTCACAGAAACCTCACAGGAAAGCCACAGACGAACCCCTGAACGACCCGACAGACTAGGCAGATGGCCCCCGAAACGTTGATCCGGCCGGATGGCACGCCGGTCCGCGTGCTCGTCGTCGACGACGAGGTGAACATCGCTGAACTGATCTCGATGGCCCTCCGCTACGAAGGGTGGGACATCAGCACCGCGCACACCGGCAACAAGGCTGTGCGCCAGGCCAAGGACCAACGACCCGACGCCATCGTGCTCGACGTCATGCTGCCCGACATTGACGGTTTCGAGGTGCTGCGCCGCATCCGCGCCAACCAGCCGGAGGTCCCGGTTCTGTTTCTCACCGCGCGCGACGCCGTCGAGGACCGCGTGGCCGGGCTGACGGCCGGCGGCGACGACTACGTCACCAAGCCGTTCTCGATCGAGGAGCTCGTCGCCCGCCTGCGGGGCCTCATGCGGAGAGCCGGTGCTCGGCGAGCGGACGCGGCAAACGTTCTCACGGTCGGAGATCTCAGCCTTGATGAGGATAGCCGCGAGGTGCGGCGCGGCGACGACGAGATCGTGCTGACGGCGACGGAGTTCGAGCTCCTCCGGTTCCTCATGCGGAACCCGCGACGGGTGATGAGCAAGGCGCAGATCCTCGACCGCGTCTGGAACTACGACTTCGGTGGCCAAGCCAATGTCGTCGAGCTCTACATCTCGTACCTGCGCAAGAAGATCGACCACGGACGCGCGCCGATGATCCACACGATGCGCGGCGCCGGCTACGTCCTCAAGCCGGTCTCATGAGGACGCTGACTGCGCGCCTCGTCGCCACCACCTTGGTGCTGGTGACGCTGGCGGCCGTTGGCATCGGCGCAGCGACGACCGTCGTGATGCGGTCGTACCTGTTGAACCGCCTCGACCATGAGGTCATCGGCAGCCTCGCCCGTGCCGCGCGACCGGGGCTGGGGCCGATCCCGGGACTCGGCCCGGACGGCGTGCCGATTGAAGGTCCCGCCTTCGTCCGCGGCCAAGGGGTGGGCACCCTGACGGCGGTCATCGAGCCCAACGGATCGGCCGCCGGCGTGATCCTGACGGCACAGGGACGCGGCACGACCAGCGACGCGTCGGTTCAGAGAGACGCGCTCCAGGAACTCGCCGAGGTCGAACCTGACGGCCGACCGCACACCGTCAGCCTGCCGGCACTCGGCGACTACCGCGTCGCCGTCATCAGCATGTCCGACGGCCGGCTGGTGTCCGGGCTACCGCAGTCGCGCGTGGATGACGCTGTGGCGTCGCTCGTGCACTGGGAGTTCTTCCTCGTGCTGTTCGCGCTCGGTGCGACTGGCACGGTGGGCGCCGTGCTGGTGCGCCGGCAGCTCGAGCCGCTGCGACACGTCGCGGCGACGGCCGAGGAGGTCTCGAAGCTCCCGCTGTCCAGTGGTGCGGTCGACCTCACCCCACGCGTCGAGAACCCCGATCAGTACTCCGAGGTCGGCCGGGTGGGCGTCGCGCTGAACACGATGCTGGCCCACGTCGAGCGGTCACTTGAGGCACGACAACGCAGCGAGCAGCAGGTCCGCCAATTCGTCGCCGATGCGTCCCATGAGCTGCGGACACCGCTAGCCACCATCCGTGGCTACTCATCCCTGGCTACCGCGCACCCCGACGATCTGGAGACCGTCCGCACGTCGCTGGCGAAGGTCAGTGCTGAATCGGAGCGGATGTCCACGCTGGTCGAGGATCTGCTCCTACTCGCCCGGCTGGACGCCGGCCGCGAGCTGGCGCGGGAGCCGGTCGACATCTCGCGGCTGGCCGTGGAAGTCGTCGGTGACGCCCGGTTGCTCGCGCCCGACCACCAATGGGTGCTCGACGTCGGGGATGAACCAGTTGAGGTGTCGGGTGACGAGCGCAGCCTGCGGCAGGTCGTGACCAACCTGGTTGCGAACGCGCGGGTGCACACGCCGGCGGGCACAAGAATCACCGTCAAGGTCCGGCCGGGCGAGGTGACCGTCGCCGATGACGGTCCCGGCTTCGACGATCCCGACCATGCGCTCGAACGGTTCGTTCGCGGGGACCCGTCACGCGCATCGGCGGAGGCGAGCACCGGATTGGGGCTCTCGATCGTCGACGCCATCGTGCGGGCACACGGCGGTTCGCTGACGATCGCATCGTCGCCCGGCGACACCGTGGTTTCCGTGCGGCTTCCAGTCAACTGACATCTGTCGGCGGCCGGCTCGATACAGTCGGCCGGTGGCAGAGTCGTTCGTGATCGTCGGCGCTGGAATCTCGGGCCTCGCAGCGGCGGTCGCGCTCCAACGCCGCGGACACTCCGTCCGCGTCATCGAGGAACGGGACGACACGAGCGCCGGCGCGGCGATCAGCATCTGGCCGAACGCGCTTGCTGCCCTCGATGCCATCGGCCTTGGCGATGCCGTCCGGGACGCCGGCGGCAGCGTCACGGCTGGCTCGCTGCGCTGGAGCAACGGCCGATGGTTGCGCCATCCCGACGCTGATCGCATGACGCGCGCACTCGGCGAGCCGCTGGTCGTGCTGCGCCGCACAGCCCTCATGAACATTCTGACCAGCGCGCTCGCCCCAGAGACTGTTCAGTTCGGCGTCGCGGCGAAGCAGGTGACAATGGGCACCAACCGGGGGCACCTCCCGCTTGCGGAGGACGTTCGCGTCGAGTGTTCCGACGACCAGGTGCGCGAAGCGTCGGCGTTGGTCGGGGCCGATGGGACGCGCTCGATCGTGGCCCGCTGGCTGAACGGGCCCTTGCGCGATCGATACGCCGGCTACACCGCGTGGCGCGGCATTGCCAACATCGGCATCGACCCCGAGCTTGCTGGCGAGACGTTGGGGCCCGGCGCCGAGGTCGGGCACGTGCCGCTCGGGCCGGACCATACGTACTGGTTCGCGACCGAGCGGGTGCCCGAGGGCCAGCAGAACGACGACGAGCTTGCCTACCTTCGAACGGGGTTCGCGTCGTGGCCAGACCCGGTTCCCGAGTTGATCGCGTCGACCGATTCCGGCGACCTCATTCGCAATGACCTCTACGACCGTCAGACCGCGCGACATTGGTCGCGTGGCTCAACGGTGATCATCGGCGACGCCGCGCATCCGATGCGTCCCCACCTCGGTCAAGGCGGATGCCAGGGACTCGAAGATGCCGCGATCCTCGCCGCGCTCGTGGATACGAACACCGACCTGTCCACCGCCTTCGCGCGGTTCGCCAAGATCCGGCAGCGTCGGACACGTTCGATCGTCCGCGAGTCAAAGCGCATCGGCCAGGTCTTGAACCTGAGGCCCGACTGGCTCGGCGCGGCCGCCGCGCGGGCATCGGCACGGGTTCCTGAATCGGCGCTCAC
>DATLCL010000088.1:0-3818 GCA_035526415.1 Aeromicrobium sp. | reverse complement strand
CGAAGATCATCGGCCCGATCGAACAGCTCCAGGACGTGTGCGTGATCGTGCGCGCGTGCCACGAGCGCTGGGACGGTGCGGGCTACCCCGACAAGAAAGCGGGCGACGAGATCCCCCTCGAGGCGCGGATCATCTTCGCCTGCGACGCCTTCCACGCGATGACGACCGACCGGCCCTACCGCCGCGCGCTCTCGGCCGACGAGGCACGGCGCCGGCTCGAAGAGGCATCCGGCACGCAGTTCGACCCGCACGTGGTCGAGGTGTGCCTGCGCGTGCTCGAAACCGAGACCGCACCGACCTGACGTAGTTGCTCTGAGCGACTGAGTCGGCTTGCTTCAGGCGACAGGAAGCTGGCCCAGACCACGTTTTGGGCTTCGTTCACTCCGGGTCGGGTAGCACGCAGTGCGAGCGGTCATCGAATCGGAGGGTCGCACGGCAGCGAGCGCAACGTGAGACGGGCCTACTACATCGCCGGAACGGTCATCTTTGGCGGCTCATACATCTTGGTGAGCCTGTTGGGGTTCCGGTCGGCATTCGTGCTCGCAGGCTGCCTGGTCGCTGCCGGGAGCTTTGTGATTGCTTCGGGTTCGTGGAGTTTTTTCACGCGAGGCATCGCGGAGGTCGGCCGGTGGAACCGCCTTTCCGCGACGGTCAGCTGGCTCTTCTCAGTGGCGAATGGGTGCTTCTTCATCGTTGGCGCGGTTCTCGGTCTGACTGGACGTTGAGTCGAACCGTGCCAGTGTCGCCCGGAGATGCATTCGCTCAGGGCACATTCCCGGACGCTGGCACAGGCTGGCGGCCTCACCCAGCGTCGGATAGCACGCTCGGGCCATGCTTGTCCTTAAAGCGGTCCAGCACGCCGGATGAGACGAGGCGTTCGCGCGCCTCGTTCGCGTCCTCGAGACTCGAGAATTCGAGGTAGATAAAAACCTCATTTGGGTCGTCGACACTTCGCAGGACCCGCTGAGACTGAGCCTTCTCGCGAGCGCGGGGCTGGTCCCGGTCGAACATCGGGCGCCACCTGTCGTAGTCCCCGGTCTGAATGCGCGTGATGATGAACGTAGCCACGTGTTCTCCTCTCGCCCAGCTTGGAATTGGAAGAGCCTAGCCTCGGAGACCCCTCAGGGGACATTCCCGGACGCTGGCCCATGCCTCAGTCGGCTCTAGCCGACGTCCGGCAGCCCCCAGAGTCTGCGCACGCTATTGAGGAAGATCGACTGCGACTCGGTCTGCACTGTCTGCCCGAGTTCCAAGTGCTCATCGTCGAGACGGTGAACGCTCGTTTCCAGCGCTAGTGCGGTGCCGTCGGAGTCCAGCGCGGTCACCAGGAGGATGTCCCGAGCGTGAAGGGACTCGGCTGCGCCTCCTTCGGGAAGGTCATCGATCGGCGCGCTCCATGCCTCAGCCACGACAACCACGCCGTCGGCTTGCTCGCGCTCAACTGCTTCCGCTATCGCCTTGAGCGCCTCTGGCATCTCCGACCGAGTCGTGCCACCAAGCAGCTGCGGGCTGACGCCATTGGCGGTACGGAGGAAGAACATGCCGGCGTGCGTTCCATCGGCGAGCAGCGTCTCGCGGGCGCGTTCGTTGATCCAGTAAGCGAGGTCCTCGATGTCGGTCACACGCAGAGGATATGAACCCTCGGGCGAAGGTCGATCGACGCGGGGTCGCGCTCTGGCGTCATTCCCGAACGCTGGCCCAGTTCGGTGTACTAGCCTCCGGACGCATGGACGCTGGGGAGATGTGGCGGCAGCGCTGGCATGAGATCAGCGTCCGTGCCGAAGAAAGGAAGGATTCCCCAAGCGCAATCCCTGCCCTCTACGCCGCCTATCGCACGATTGGAGAGCGAGATAGGGCGATTGTCGATGCAGTGATCGCCGAGGCCGTCGAGTCAGACGATGCGACGGAGCGCTTTGACGCGCTCGCTCTAGTCGGCGAGTTTCGGATCACCGTGGCTGTGCCGTACCTACAGCGCCTGGCCGAGAGGCTGAAGGCCCTTGACTCACCGGGGGCGCCCTGGGAGCGGGAGAAGGTCACCCGGATCCTCCAGCAACTCGGCACGTCATAGGATCTCTCCTCAGGGGACATTCCCGAACGCTGGCCCAGGCCAGGTCTCGGACACTTCGTCCACGCCGTCCGCACCGTTGCCGCCAGGCGACGCCCTGCTCGGCCCCGGTAGTTCCTAAGCACGCTGGGGAGCGAGCACGGCGGCGAGTCGCCACGAACCCGGGACTCCCTTCAGTTCGTGCGCTCCGCGGTCCTCGAAGACGAGGGGTGAGCCGGCGACGAGGTCTTGCACGGTTCCGGAGACGAGGACCTCGCCTGGTCTAGCCATAGAGGCGATCCTGGCTCCGACGGCGACGGCGATGCCGGCGAGTTTGCCGTCCAGCCGCTCGCACTCTCCGGTGTGCACGCCGGCCCTGATCTCGAGTCCGAGTGCCGGCACGTCGCGCATGAACGCCAGGGCGCACTGGATCGCGCGGCCGGGGCCGTCGAATGAGGCGAGGAAGCCGTCACCTGCCGTGTCCAGTTCGTCGCCCCGGAACTCGGCGAGGCGGCGGCGCATGATCGCGTGGTGCCGCTCGAGGAGCTCCCGCCAGGCTCTGTCTCCAAGCTCGGCGGTGCGGTCGGTCGAACTCACGATGTCGGTGAAGAGAACCGTGGCGAGGACAGGCTCGGGCGACGCTACCTGCCCAACGCCGGCTACGAAGCGTTGGGTCTCATCCATCGCGCGCTCGTGTGCCTCCGCGTCAAGCCACGTGAAAAGTCCTCGCACGGACGGCAGCACAACGAGCTCGCTGTTGCGAATCCGGGACGCGACGTACGCCGCCGGTTCGCGCCGGGCGGGCGCCGCCAGCACCAGTGTTGGCACGCGCACGGCCGCGAGAACGTCGCGTACGTCGGCCCCCATCGTCGCCCGCAAGAATCCGACCGCCGCGCCCGGGCTGAGGCTGCGCCGCATGTGTCGGACGAACCAGTCGAGGAACTCTCCATCGCCGACTCGCTCCGGCGCCCAGTCCGCCACTAGACGGCGGAAATACTCGACCGTGCCCCAGCCCTCGCGGGCGTCGGCCAGCTGGCGACGCCAATCCTCGTCGCTTGGCGCCCACGGGTAGTCATCGTCGCGCCGAGAAGTCGCGTGCGGGTCGTAGAGCACGAGCCCGGCTGTGCGCTCCGGATACGTCGCCGCAAAAAGGAGCGCCAGTCGGGCGCCGTCTTGCGCGCTCCAGAGCACGGCTCGCTCCGACCCAACGGCATCCATCACGAGGCGCAGGTCGTCCATGCGCGTCTCGAGCGTGGGTGGCTCGCGGAAACCGTCAGAGAGACCGGTCCCGCGTTTGTCGAGCATGATGACCCGAGCTATCGCCGCAAAGACCTGGAGTTGGCGGACGAACGGCGGCTGTTCCCACGTCGTCAGTAGGTCGCCCGCGAACCCGCGGGCGAAGACGAGGTCGACCGATCCCTTTCCGCCGAAGGCCTGATAGGCGATCGCTACCTCGCCACTACGCGCGTACTCCACATCGGGCACGTCCACGGAACAAGTCTAGGTCTCGCGCCACGGCTGTCGAGCGAATGCACGGCAGCAAGCCGTCAGGGGTCACGGCGGGAAGCTGTCGCCAGGCGAGGCTGTAGTCTCGGCGCAACACGCTGATGGCTGAGCCCGGCGCAACCCTCATTGTTCGCACGGCCGTGATTGCTGACGCGCCATCGGTCGCCGCAATCGGGCGGGTGGCGTTCCCTGCGGTACACAACGATATCGTCGGTCCTGAGTTCGCCGCCGCCGTTGTCGAGCAGACGTACTCGATCGAGGCGCTCAC
>DATLCL010000072.1:0-2548 GCA_035526415.1 Aeromicrobium sp. | reverse complement strand
GAGAAGGCGTGGCACTTACGCGAAGAGACGCAGGAAGAGCACGGCGAAGAGTGACTTCGTCACGTCACCCGAGGCCAGGTCGAAGTACGAGCTGAGGCCGTCGCTGTTGGCCAGCAGGATCAAGGTCAGGCGCTTCGCCGGGATCTTGAGGAGCAGCGACGAGTAGCCGTTCGTCGTCTGGCCAAACTGCCAGACGATCGTCTGGCCGTTGTACTTCTGGACGAACCATCCGAGCCCGGTGGGGATCGGGAGACGGTCGCGACCGGCCGCGTTGGTCCAGGCCGCCGCCAGCGTCTCGTCGCGGAGGAGCAGTCCGCTGTCCAGGGCGGCGTCGAAGCGCGCCAGATCGCGGACCGTCGAGACGACACCCGCCGACGCACTCAGGCTTTCCGGGAGGAGCTCCGTGTTGCGTGAAGCGCGGCCCTTCTTATCCACCTTGTACGGGATCGCCAGCCGCTCGAGCACGTCCGTATAGCGTTGCTGGACCGAGGCCGCAAACAGATTCTGCGTCACCACCGCATCGTCTTGCACGTCGCGGCCTGGCACCGAGTCCTTCATCGCCAAAAACTCGAACAGCCGCACCGCGATGGTCTTGCGGTAGGGCTGAGGCACGCAGGTTTCGACGATGCGTCCGAGCTGTGCGAACCGGTCCGGGTCGTAGTGGAACGACTCGCCACTCGTCGCGGGAGCCGTGTGGGTCAGCAGCTGACGCACGGTGACCCCAGCGTCCGGCAGGGCAACCCCGTAGCTGGCCGCCGGCTCGTCCAGGAACACCCGGCGCTCTTCCGCGCACTGCAGGATGAGGGTCGCGGCCAGGGTGCCGCCCAGGTTGCTGATCGGATAGGGCGTATCGGCGGTGGCGCGGACCCGCGCGTCGACGTTCTGGTAGCCGAGCCCGCGTTCCCAGACGACGTCACCGTTCTGGACGATGGCCGCCGAGATCGCCGGGATCCCGGCCTGCTGCCGCAGCAGCTCCAGGTACGACTCGAAGGGTGAGGTGGCAAGTGGGGACTGCGCCTGGGCGGCCACCCCCGCAACGAGGGAAACCACCAGCAACGCGCCGCCCGCCAGCACTGAGGGCCGCATCATGAAAGTCCGGAATCCACAGTGTAACCGATGAGTAGGCGCGGGACGCAACTGGGCGCCCTCGCCGCAAATGGCCAGCCGGGGCGGATGGTGACTAGTCGACCAGCTTGTCGATCTCGTCCATCACCCGGTTCATCTTCTGGATCGTCAGGTCGAGCGGTTCGTCGGTGGTCATGTCCACGCCCGCGTCCTGCAGCAGCTCGATCGGATACTTCGAACAGCCGGCTCCGAGGAAGGCGAGGAACCGCGCGGTCGCGGCGGGATCCCCGCCCTGCACCTTCTCGGACAGCGCGGCTGACGCCGTGTACGAGGTGGCGTACTGAAAGACGTAGAAGTTCCGGTAGAAGTGCGGGATGAACGCCCACTCGTGGGCGATGTAGTCGTCGACGATACAGACGCCGGCGTCATGACCGTAGTACTTCCGCGTGAGGCCGACATAGAGCGCGTCGAGCGCGTCACCGGTCAACGGCTGGCCCTGCTCGATGGCCTCGTGGGTCGCGAGCTCGAACTCGGCGAACTGTGTCTGGCGGAAGACCGTTCCCTTGATGTTTTCCAGGTAGCTCCCGAGCAGCGACAGACGGGCCGCGGGCTCGCTGATCGTTCCCAGCAGGTTCTCGATCAGCAGCGCTTCGTTGAAGGTGGAGGCGACCTCCGCGACGAAGATCGTGTAGCCGGCGGTCGCGAACGGCTGCGTCCGGTTCGAGAAGAAGCTGTGCATCGTGTGCCCGAGCTCGTGCGTCAGGGTGCTGAGGTCGTTGTACTTCCCGTTGTAGTTCTGCAGGATGTACGGATGGACGTCGTAAGCCCCGCCGTTCGAGTAGGCCCCGGCACGCTTGCCGTCATTCGGGAACAGATCGATCCATCGCTCGGAGAACGCGCGCCTGACGCCCGCCTCGTACTCGGGCCCGAGCGGGGCGAGTGACTCGAGGATGTGACGCTCGGCTTCCTCCGCGCTGTAAGTGAGGTCCACCGAGGCGACGGCTGGCGCATAGAGGTCGTAGTAGTGCAGCTGCGGCACGTTCAGCATCCGCTGGCGCTGCTTCAGGTAGCGGTGGAACGTCGGCAGGTGACGATTGACCCCGTCGATCAGCCGCTTATAGACCGACACCGGGATGTTCGGCCCGTCGAGGGCCGCCGCGAGGGCACTCTCGTACTTCCGCGCCCGCGCGTAGAACACGTCGCTCTGGACCTGCGCGCTCAGCATCGCGCCGAACGTCGCCCGGTATTGGCCCAGCGCCGAGAAGAAGGCCGACATCACCAGCGCGCGATCCTCGCGGATTGGGGACGCCCGATGGATGCTGTAGGACGCATTGTCCAGCCGTACGGGCGTGCCGTCGGCGAGCGTGATCGTGGGATACGGGAAGTCGGCGTCGGACAGGATGCCGTAGATCGTCCCGGGGCCATTGGCGAGGACCGCCGCGCTGGCCAGCAGGCGCTCCTCCCCGTCCGTCCCCGTGTGGGC
>DATLCL010000071.1:0-10414 GCA_035526415.1 Aeromicrobium sp. | reverse complement strand
CTCTGCGGGCATGCTCACGTCCTTGACCACCGGCGCATACATCCGTGCGCTCGTGCGTACCCTATCGACCGCTCGCCCTGTGCGGGCATGTCAGAGCAGGTCTTTGAGTTCCTTCGGCAGCTCGAAGTTGGTGTCCGGACCGCTGGGGAAACCGAAGGCCTCGGCACCGGACGCCGGACGCTGCTGGCCCTCGCCCGACTGAGCGGCAGCCGCGGCGCGCTTAGCCGGATTGCCAGAAACCCGCCTGGCCTTCTTCTTGCCCGCCTGAGGACGCTGTCGGGCGCCAGCCCGCTTGCCGACTCCGGGCATGCCTCCCATGCCGGGCATCCCCATGCCGGGCATGCCTCCCCCGCGCGCCATCTGCTGCATCATCGTGCGAGCCTGCTCGAACCGCTCTATGAGTCCCTTGACCTCGGATACCTGCGTACCGGAACCACGAGCGATGCGGGCCCGGCGCGATCCGTCGATGATCTTCGGATCGGTCCGTTCGGTCGGAGTCATCGACAGGATCATCGCCTTGATGCGGTCGACTTCGCGCTCGTCGAAGTTGGCCAATTGCTCCTTGAACTGCCCCATGCCCGGGAGCATCCCCATGAGCTTGGTCATCGAGCCCATCTTGGCGATGGCTTCCATCTGGGTGAGGAAGTCCTGCAGCGTGAACGAGCCCTCGACCAGCTTCTCGGCGTCTTTGGCGGCCTGTTCGGCATCGAAGGCCCGCTCGGCCTGCTCGATGAGCGTCATGACGTCGCCCATGTCGAGGATCCGGGACGCCATGCGGTCCGGGTGGAAGGCCTCGAAGTCGTCCAGCTTCTCGCCGGTGGAAGCAAACATGATCGGCCGGCCGGTCACAGATCGAACCGAGAGAGCCGCGCCGCCGCGAGCGTCACCGTCGAGCTTGGTGAGGACGACGCCGGTGAAGTCCACGCCTTCGGCGAAGGCCTGGGCCGTCCGGACGGCGTCCTGGCCAATCATCGCGTCGATGACGAACAGCACCTCGTCCGGATCGACCGCGTCGCGGATCTTCGCCGCCTGCTTCATCAGCTCGGCATCGATGGCCAACCGGCCGGCCGTGTCGACGATGACGACGTCGTGCAGGGTGCGCTGGGCCTCCTTGATAGACGCCTTCGCGACCTTGACCGGGTTACCCCAATTCCGAGAAGTGCCGTCATTGCCGGGCTCAGGGGCGAACACGGTGACATCGGCCTGCTCCCCCATGACCTGCAACTGCGTCACCGCGTTGGGTCGCTGGAGGTCCGCGGCCACCAGCATCGGACTCTTGCCGTTGTCCTTGAGCCAACGGGCGAGCTTTCCGGCGAGCGTGGTCTTGCCGGTTCCTTGCAGCCCGGCCAGCATGATGACGGTCGGCGCTGTCTTAGCGAACCGGATGCGACGCGTCTCACCACCGAGAATCCCGACCAGCTCGTCGTTGACGATCTTGATGACCTGCTGCGCCGGGTTGAGTGCGCCGGTGACCTCGGCCCCGAGCGCGCGAGTCCGGATGCGGTCGAGAAAGTCCCGGACGACCGACACGGCGACGTCCGCATCCAGCAGCGCGACGCGAATCTCCTGGAGCGTCGCGTCGATGTCGGCTTCGGACAGCCGGCCCTTGCCGCGCAGGTTCTTGAACGCCGATTGCAGCCGGTCTTGGAGCGAGTCGAACATAGATCTCCAACTCTACTTGGCTCGCGTCACGCCAATGCCTCGGCGATGGCCTCGCGAAGGCGCATGGCCGAATCGTCGTCGAGCGGGCGGCCCTGGTCGGCATCGACCACGTAGAACACGTCGCGCGCCTCGCTGCCATACGTCGACAGGTGCGCCGAGCGAATGGAGTGTCCCGCGTCGGCGATCTCGCGACAGACCGTCCACACCAGCCCACGGCGGTCTTGCGCGCGCACCTCGATCAGCGTCGCAGTCTGGGACCGGCGCGGCAGAATCCGGATCCGCGGCGGTTCCTCGTCGGCCGAGGGGTTCAGTGCGAGCCGGCCGGCCAGATCGACCTCGCCGCTCAGCACAGGCAATAGGCGCTCACGGATGCGCGCGATGTCCACGTCCGCCCGGGTGACCTCCCACAACGACATGGCGACGTCGTCGATCGTGAGCGTGCGCGCCGACCGGATCTCCAGCCCGAGGACAGCAAAGGTGGCGGCGATCGCGGCCATGATGCCCCGGCGGTCGCGCAGGGCGAACGTCAGCAGCGAGCCCCCACGGTGGGTTCGGACCGTGATTCGGATCTCGTCAGGGCCGAGGTCGGCCGCGTCTGGCATCGGCACCCCGGACGGCCAGCCTTCGTACGACACCTCCCCCGCTGCCGTTCCATCGAGGACGCGGCGCGTCTTCTCCGCCAGCCCCTCGATGAGGCCGCGGCGCCAGGTCGTCCACGCGGTGGGCCCAGTGGCTTGAGCATCCGCGGCAGTCAGCGCGGCCAGCAGGTCGAGGAACTCCTCGCTCTCGACAATGTCGGCGAGGTTTGCGGCAGTGGAGGGATCCTCGATATCGCGGCGCGTGGCGACGTTCGGCAGCGTCAAGTGGTGGCGGACGAGCCGCGCGATGACGTCGGCGTCGGCAGCGTCGAATCCCCACCGTTTCGCGATGTCCCGCGCCATGCCTTCTCCGACGATGCTGTGGTCGCCGGGTCGACCCTTGCCGACGTCGTGCAGCAGCGCCGCCACGGCCAGCAGGTCCGGGCGCGCCACCATCCGCGCCAGCTTCGTCGCATTCACGCAGGTCTCGATCGTGTGACGATCGACGGTGAAGCGGTGGACCTGCGACGACGACCCGCGCAGGCGGATGTCGTTCCATTCCGGCAGCCAGTGGTCGACCACGCCGGCGTGATCGAGTTCGTCCCAGACCGACACGAGCCCCGGCCCGGAGGTGAGAAGGTCGACCATCGCGCGACTCGCGCTCTCCGGCCATGGCTCGGGGATCCGGCCGAGGGTGCGCGCCAGGTTGGCCGCACTGGAGGACTCGAACTCCAGGCGCGCGCGTGCCGCTGCGGCTGCCGCTCGCAGTGCCAACTCGGGGTCGGCGAGAGGATCGGTACCCGCCATGACGACGACTTCGTCGCCGAGCCGCCCGACCCCGTCGGCAATCGGCTCAACGATCGGGCGATTCGGCGCCGCCGAGCCGGGCTTCGGCGACCGCAGAGCGTCGTCGACTCGACGCCAGGCCTGCGTCGACAGATGGGCGATGCGCCGGCCGATGTTGCGGGTTTCGAACTCCAGGACCTCGGGATCGCGACCGAGGTACGCGGCGACCTCCAGGATGTGCTCGGGATCGAACTTCTCGAGCCGTCGGCCCGCCGTGATGTGCAGAGCGTCGCGGACATCCAGCAGCGCCGACCGCAGTTCCTCGGACTCGGCGTGCGGGACGTCGACCAGCCAGGTGGCCACCAGCGCCCGCATCACCACGCCGTCACGCAGGCCGCCGCCGGACTCCTTCAGATCCGGCACGGCGGCGTGAGCAAGCCAACCGAATCGCTCGACCCGTTTGATGCTGGCCTCCCGCAATTCGGACAGCCGCCTGCGCGCGTCCCGGCGCCAGTCAGCGAGTACCTCGGCCCGCAGGGCCAGGACGATCGAAGAGTCGCCCGCCACGTGTCGTGCGTCGAGCATGCCAGTGGCTGCCCGGTAGTCCTCCTGAGCGGCCTGGCGCATCTGGACGGTGTCGCGAACGGAGTGGTCGAGCGCGATGCCGCGCTCCCACAGTGGGTACCAAATGGCCTCCGCGACCGCCTGGATGCGGTCCTCCACGATGGCCGGGTCATGCAGCAGGACAACGTCCAGGTCGCTCGCCGGCGAGAGCTCGGCCCGGCCGTAACCGCCGACAGCAACGAGTGCAAGACCCTGCCACTTTCCGTCATTGAGCCGTTCGATGGCGCTTGAGAACACATCCCGCAGGAGCACGTCGGCATCGGCCGCCCGCTGTCGACGCTCGGCCGAAAGATCCACCACGTGGAGAACGTTAGAGCGCTGATTCGTTGGTCTCGCCGGTACGTACCCGAACGATGGAGTCGACCGGGACCACCCAGATCTTGCCGTCGCCGATCTTGCCGGTGTGGGCCGCGGTCGAGATGGCCTGCACGACGTCGTCCACGTCGTGGTCGTCGACGGCGACTTCGAGCCGGATCTTGGGGACGAGCGTGACGGCGTACTCGGCACCGCGGTAGACCTCAGTGTGGCCCTTCTGATGGCCGTGCCCGGTCGCTTCCATGACGGTCATGCCGGAGATGCCGACGGCGGCCAGCGCCTCCCGGACGTCTTCCCACTTGTGCGGCTTGATGACCGCCGTGACAAGTTTCATCTCACGCTCCCAACGTCGATCCGCCACTGAGGTGCTCGTATGCAGTCTCCAG
Organism: Aeromicrobium sp.; assembly: GCA_035526415.1. Classification (GTDB taxonomy): domain Bacteria; phylum Actinomycetota; class Actinomycetes; order Propionibacteriales; family Nocardioidaceae; genus Aeromicrobium. Next base: position 6,063 of record DATLCL010000071.1, on the reverse strand, counting down.
GTGCTCGGCCTGGTCGATGCCAGACACCTCGACATCTTCCTCGACCCGGAAGCCGATCGTCTTGTCGATGGCCAAGCCAATCATGTACGTCACCACGAAGGAATAGGCCAGCACCGCGACGGCCGCGGTCGTTTGCCGGATCAGCTGCTCCGACCCGCCGCCGTAGAGCAGGCCAGGGGACCCATAGCCCAACGTTGCGACATTCGCTTGGGTGGCCAGGAAGCCAATGATGAGTGTGCCGACGAGGCCGCCGACCAGGTGGACGCCGACGACGTCCAGCGAGTCGTCGTAGTTGAATTTGTACTTCATGCCGACCGCCAAAGCGCAAACCACGCCGGCCACGGCACCGACCACGAGTGAGCCGAGCGGCGAGACGGTGCCACACGACGGCGTGATGGCCACAAGCCCGGCGACGGCCCCGGATGCGGCGCCGAAGCTGGTGCCCTTGCGGTCGCGGATGAACTCGAGGGCGAGCCAGCCAAGGACGCCCGCGCAGCCCGACCCGGTCGTGTTGATCAGGGCCAAGCCAGCGGTGCCGTTCGCGGCAAGCGCCGAACCGGCATTGAAGCCGTACCAGCCAAACCACAGCAGGCCGGCGCCGAGCAGGACGGCCGGCAGGTTGTGCGGCCGGAAAGGCTCACGCTTCCAGCCGATGCGCCGGCCAACCACGATGGCGAGGGCGAGGGCCGCGGCACCCGAGTTGATCTCGACGGCCGTTCCGCCGGCGAAGTCGAGCGCGTGCAGGCGATTCGTGATCCATCCGCCCCTCGTCGACCCGTCGGGGGCGTCGAAGGCGAAGACCCAGTGCGCCACCGGCACGTAGACGAACGTCACCCACACCGGTACGAACACCATCCAGGCGACGAACTTCGCGCGGTCGGCGATCGCACCGCTGACGAGAGCCACGGTCACGACGCCGAACAGCATCTGGAAGACGATGAAGACGTACGCCGGGATCGTGCCACTGAGCGTCTCGGGGCTGATGCCGTTCAGGCCGACGAACTCGGCTCCGCCGAGCAGGCCGCCGCCGATGTCGTCACCGAACGCGAAGCTGTAGCCATAGAGGAACCACACGACCGGGAAGATCGCCAGCGCGTAGAACGACATCATCATGATGTTGAGCACGCTCTTGGCGCGCACCATGCCGCCATAGAAGAAGGCGAGTCCGGGCACCATCAACAAGACCAGCGCGGTCGCGGCCAATAGCCAAGCGGTGTCGCCAGCGTCCACGGGTTCCTCCAGCGTCAGACAAACTCCCGCCGGAGACTAGCGGTGAACGCTCAGAAACGTAAGTGAAACACCCGCTCAGAGAGCGGATTCATCGGTCTCGCCGGTGCGCACCCGAACCACGTTGTCGACCGGGATGACCCACACCTTGCCGTCGCCGATCTTGCCGGTCTGCGCGGCACCCGTGATCGTCGAGACGACGGTTTCGGCGTCGGCGTCGTCGACGACGACCTCGATGCGGATCTTCGGCACCAGCGAGACGTCGTACTCCGCACCGCGGTAGACCTCGGTGTGGCCCTTCTGCTGGCCGTAGCCGCTGGCTTCGGTGACCGTCATGCCGGCGACGCCGGCGGCCGCGAGCGCCTCACGCACTTCTTCCCACTTGTGCGGCTTGATGACCGCGGTGACGAGCTTCATGTGATCAGGACTCCGTTCTCAGAGGATGTGCGAGCCGCCGGTGCCACTCACCAGGTCGTATGCCGATTCGCCGTGCTGGGAGAAGTCAATGCCCTCCACCTCGGCATCGCCGTCGATCCGCCAGCCGATCGTGTACTTGATCGCCACGGCGATGATCGTCGTGAGAACGCCGGTCCAGACGAGCGTGAACAGGACACCGGCGGCCTGGTGGCCGAGCAACGTTGCATCGCCGCCGTAAAGCAGCCCGTCGGTGCCTGCCGGGAAGAACCCGTCCTTGCCCGTCGGCGAGTGCTTCGCGGTCCCGATGATCCCGATCAGGAGCGCCCCGGCGATACCGCCGACCAGGTGCACGCCGACCACATCGAGCGAGTCGTCGAGCCCGATCTTGAACTTCAGGCTCACAGCCAAGGCGCACAGGATGCCGGCGACCGCGCCGACGACGATCGCACCGGTGACGGAAACTGCGCCACAGGCCGGGGTGATGGCAACGAGGCCGGCCACGATTCCGGACGCGGCTCCGAGCGACGTCGCCTTGCCGTGCGTGATCCGCTCGACGAGCAGCCAGGCAAGCATCGCGGCCATCGTGGCAACGGTAGTATTCAGGAATGTCGCGCCGGTCTCGCCCTGGAATTGGGCCGAGAAGCCGCCCCAGGCCTTCTTCGAGTCGTCGGTGAAGACGATCGAGCCGACGTTGAACCCGTACCAGCCGAACCACAGCAGGCCGGCGCCGATCATGGTGAGTGTCAGGTTGTGCGGCCGGCTAGTGTCCCTGGGCCAGCCGAGGCGCCTGCCGATGATCAGGGCGAGGACGCCGCCGGCAATACCGGCGTTGATGTGGACGACCGTTCCACCGGCGTAGTCGAGGTTCGGGAACTTCGAGTAGAACCAGCCGCCGCCCCAGATGTTGTGGGCAATCGGGAAGTAACAGAGGGTCACCCACAGCGTGATGAAGACAATCCACGACGAGAACTTGACGCGGTCGGCGATTGCGCCGCTGATCAGGGCCGCCGTGATCACGGCGAACGTCAGCTGGAACAGCACGTAGATGTAGTTCGCCGGTGCCACACCGTGGAGCCCGAACATCGTCAGCGGGTTGGCGAACAACTTGCCGTCGCCATTGCCGACGCCGTCGCCGCCCCAGCCCTCAGACCAGCCCCACAACACGAACACGAGGCCGACGACCGCCAACGACGCGTACGACATCATCATCATGTTCAGAACAGACTTCGAGCGGCTCATGCCGCCGTAGAACAAGGCGAGCGCAGGCGTCGTCATCATCAAGACGAGCGCGGTCGCCACGAGCATCCAGGCGTAATAGCCGTCCATCGCGTGTGCCTCCATCGGTAGAGCCGTCCACGACTCTAGGGAGACGAAGTTTCGCCGACGGAGCGCGAATGTTTCGAGCGTGTTACACGCCGACTCAGGCGTTGCAGAGCTCTACGAGCGATCCGGCTTGGCCGGTCGCGAACGCAACCGAAGGATCGCTTGGGCGTCGGCGATCGCCGAAGGCGACCGTCGCCGACAAATGGGCTCAGCTCAGCAGGGCGGCGACGAACTCCTCGGCATCGAAGGGAGCGAGATCGTCCGCACCCTCACCGAGGCCGACGTACTTGACCGGCACCCCGAGTTCGCGTTGCACGGCCACGACGATCCCGCCCTTGGCTGTGCCGTCGAGCTTGGTCAGGACGATGCCGGTGACGTTCACCACTTCCCCGAAGACCTTGGCCTGAGCCATGCCGTTCTGGCCGGTCGTGGCATCGATCACCAGGAGCACCTCGGTCACCGGCCGCTGCTTCTCGATGACGCGTTTGACCTTGCCGAGTTCGTCCATCAGACCGGCTTTGGTGTGGAGCCGACCGGCGGTGTCGACGAGAACCACGTCTGCGCTGTCCCGGACTCCGGCTTCGACTGCCTCAAACGCCACGCTCGCCGGGTCGGAACCCTCCGGGCCCCGCACCGTCGACACGCCGACACGGTCGCCCCATGTCTGCAACTGGTCGGCCGCCGCGGCTCGGAAGGTGTCGGCCGCCCCCAACACCACTCCCCGGCCCTCGCCGACGAGTACGCGCGCCAGTCGGCCCACCGTCGTGGTCTTGCCCGTGCCGTTGACGCCGACAACCAGCACCACGTCTGGAGCCTCGCCGGCCCCGAGGTGCAGCGACCGGTCGAGGTTCGGATCGACGAGTTCGAGCAGGCTGTCGTGAAGGGCCGCCTTCGCCGCTGCGGGATCGGTGAAGCCCTCGACCCGAACACGGCTGCGCAATGCCGCCACGAGCTCAGTCGTCGGACCGACGCCAAGGTCGGCGGCCAACAGTGTCTCTTCCAGGTCCTGCCATGCCGCGTCGTCCAGCCGATCGCGACTGATGACAGCCAGGAGGCCCCGGCCGAGGGCGGACTGAGAGTCAGCCAGCCGGGACCGCAACCGAACCATGCGCCCGGACGGGACCTCGGGCTCCTCGAGTAGCTCGTCGGCCGATGGCGGGACAGGCTTCCGGCGTCCCGAAGTAAGGAGAGCGACCCCGCCGATAAAGAGCACCAGCACGGCGAGCGCCACGATCGCAAGCGTGACGTCCAGATTCACGCAGGGACCTCGTCCCGCAGCCGCTGGCTAATGACCGATGTGACTCCGTCGCCGCGCATGGATACGCCATACAGCGCGTCGGCGACTTCCATGGTGCGCTTCTGGTGCGTGATGACGATGAGCTGGGAGTTGGCCCGCAGTTCTTCGTAGATCTCCAGCAGGCGACCGAGATTGGTGTCGTCGAGCGCCGCCTCGACCTCGTCAAGGATGTAGAACGGGCTCGGCCGCGCCTTGAACAGCGAGACCAGGAACGCCACGGCGACCAATGCGCGCTCGCCGCCGGACAGCAGGGACAGGCGCTTGACCTTCTTGCCGGGTGGGCGAGCCTCCACGTCGATGCCGGTGTTCAGCAGGTCGTTCGGGTCGGTGAGCACCAGCCTGCCCTCACCACCGGGGAACAGCCGGCTGAAGACATCCCGGAACACAAGCTCGACGTCCCGCCACGCCTCGGTGAGCACCTCGAGCACCTTGGCGTCGACATCGTCGACGATGTCCAACAGGTCCTTGCGGGTGCGGCGCAAGTCATCAAGCTGCTCAGACAGGAACTGGTGCCGCTCCTCCAGCGCCGAGTACTCCTCCAGCGCCAACGGGTTGACCCTGCCCAGCATCGCCAAGGCGCGCTCGGCGCTGCGCAGGCGCTTGGTCTGCTCCTCGCGGTCGTATGGGACCTCTTCTCGAGGCTGGTCGCCTTCGACTTCACCAAGGAAGGGGACGAGGTTCTCCGGACCGTACTCGCTGACCAGGGCTTCGACTTCAATGCCGAGCTCTTCGAGGGCCTTCGCTTCCAGCGCCTCCATCCGCAGGCGCAGTTCGGCGCGCTGGATTTCGTCCTTGTGGACCGAATCAGTCAACGAGTCAAGCTCCACACCCAGTTCGCGAACTGTGGTGCGGGCCCTCCGGAGCGCCTCCTCGCGCTCGGTTCGGGCGACCTCGATCTCGGCACGACGCTCCGCTGCCACATCGATCGCGCCGACCATCCTGCTGAGAACGACATTGACGACGGCGACGACAGCCCGCGCGGCCTGCGCCTCGCGCAGCTGGCGCTCACGGCGCTCACGATCTCGGACGCGGGCCGCTCGTTCGGCGGCTGCAGCCTCACGGAGCGACTCCGCCTGCGTCCGCAGGGCGCGTTCCCGTTCCTCACACGTGCGTAGCGTCAGAAGTGCCTCGGTTTCGGCCCGGCGAGCCTCACCGGCGGACTGGGCCAACTCGTCAAGCCGGACGGTGTCCGGCTCGACGTCGGGCCCGCTCTCGGCCTGCGCCAGACGTTCCTCAAGCTCAGCGAGTCCGGCAAGATCGCGATCCCGGGCCGCTTCGGCCGCGGAGATCGCCTCGGTGAGCCGGTCCGCCTCGCCGCGTGCCGCGCGCACTGTCGATCCGAGATGGCCCAGTCGTTCGGCGACCGCTGCCATCTCTGCGTCGGACTCGTGCAGGCGCGCAAGTGCCGCATCGACCGCGGCCTGGGCGGCTTGGCGTTCCGCTTCGGCGCCCTGCTGCTGGAAGCGCAGCGATTCGACGTCCGCGGTGGCGCGATCGAGGTCGGCGACCGTCTGCTCCATAGCGGCCCGCACCTCGATCAGGCTGGCGGCCTGCGACTGCGAACCGCCCACGGCAAAGTGTGGTCCGAGGATGTCGCCGGCCAGCGTCACCGCCGTCACATCGGGCAGGCTCTGGACCATCTTCTTGGCGGCCTTGAGGTCGTCGACCACTGCGACCTTGAACAGGACGCGGCGCAGGGCTGGTGCCAGTGAATCGGGTGCATCCACCACGTCGACCGCATACGTCGCGAAATCCGGAAGACCCGGCCATGACGTGTCGTCGACACTCACGGTGCCGCC
>DATLCL010000033.1:0-6471 GCA_035526415.1 Aeromicrobium sp. | reverse complement strand
CCCGGTCGGCGGCCGCTTCGAAGGTCGCCCGCTCCGAGCCATCCGGGCTCACCGAATCGAACCGCGGCAGGCCCACCGCATCGAGAAAGGCGCGCTTGGCGAGCGACTTCATTTCAGGAGCTTGGACAGACGGCGATCTGCGAGAACCTTGCCGCCGGTCTGGCAGGTCGGGCAGTACTGGAAGTTGCTCGACGAGTAGTTGACCGATCTAACGGTGTCGCCGCAGACGGGACAGGGCTCCCCCGACCTGCCGTGGACCTTCATTCCCGACTTCTTCTCCGACTTGAGATCCGCAGCGGGCATCCCGGCAGACCTCTCGAGCGCGTCAGTCATGATCTCGCGCAACGAGCGGTGCAGCAGGTCAACCTCATCGTCGGTGAGCTTCGTGGCGTTCTTGAACGGCGACAACTTCGCCGCGTGCAGGATCTCGTCGGAGTACGCATTGCCCACGCCGGCAATCGCGGACTGATCGGTGAGCGCCGACTTGATCTGTCCACCGGCTGACGCAAGCGCGGTGCGCAGCTGATCAACGTCGAATCGCTCGTCTAGGGGGTCCGGCCCGAGCTTGGCAATGCCGGGTACCTCCATCAGGTCGGTGACGACGTGGATGGAAAGCCGCTTCTCCTTCGCGGCTTCGGTGACATCGAATCCCGAACCGTCGTCCAACCGCGCCCGCATGGCCAGGGGGCCCTTCTTAGGACCGGGCTTGAGAGTGCGTATGTCTTCTCGCCATCGGACCCATCCGCTGCGCGACAGGTGCAACGCGAGCCAGACCAGATCATCGGCGGGGGGCGCGGAGCTCTCCCGCCCGAAACCAGCGCACAAGAACTTTCCCCGTCGCTCCACCGCGCTCATAGGTAGGCCGACCAACGCGTCGAGCGGAGGGTCGAAGGTCTTCAGCGCGGACAATGAATGCAGCTCGACGCGCTCCACTTTCTTACCGAGGCACCGCTCGGCGAGGAAGACCCGCAGCGACTCGACTTCGGGCAGTTCGGGCACTGGCCGCTACGCGCGGCCCGTGTGGCCGAGCCCGCCATGCCGCTCCGAGGGCGGCAGTTCATCGGCCTCCTCGAATGTGGCGGTCGCCACCGCCTGGATCACCAGCTGGGCGATGCGGTCACCGCGTCGCACTTCGTACGCCTCAGTCGGGTCGGTGTTCACCAGGATCACCTTCAGCTCGTCGCGATAGCCGGAGTCGATGAGCCCGGGGGTGTTGAGACAGGTGACCCCGAACTTGGCCGCCAGCCCACTGCGTGGTTGCACAAACCCGGCGTATCCCTCTGGGATCGCCACGGCCATCCCCGTGGCGACGACCGCCCGACCACCGCCAGGCGCCAGGGTCGCGTCTTCGGCGGCGACAAGGTCGGCGCCGGCGTCGCCCGGCCGCGCGTACGCAGGGAGATCCAACTCCGGGTCGATGCGCCGCACCGGCACGATCACCTGCATCGCTGCCGACTCTACGATCGACCGAATGCTGGCGTGGATGGATCTCGAGATGACCGGGCTCGATGTCGACAAGGACGTCATCGTCGAGATAGCCACGCTGCTCACCGACGATGACCTGAATGTGATCGCCGAAGGTCCCGACCTCGTGATCAGCGCTCCGGAAGAGGCGCTCGACGGCATGGACGAGGTCGTGGTCAACATGCACACCAAGAGCGGGTTGCTCGAGGCCATCCGCACCTCGAAGGTAACGGTCTCCGAGGCCGAGGCGGCGACTCTGGAGTTTCTGAAGCAGCACTGCCCCGAGCCGAACAGGCTGCCGCTGTGCGGCAACTCGATAGGCACGGATCGCCGTTTTCTTCTTCGCTACATGCCGTCGATCGAGGACCACCTGCACTACCGGTGCATCGACGTGTCGACGATCAAGGAGCTGGCCCGCCGCTGGTATCCGGCGGCGTACAAGGCGGCGCCGGAGAAGGCGAAGGGTCACCGCGCTCTCGACGACATCCTCGAGTCCGTCGCCGAGCTTCGGCACTACCGAGAGCACATGTTCAGGGAGCCGGAGGCCAAGCCCGAACCATCCGTCGAAGAGATCGTCGCGCCGGGTCCCGCCTGATGGCCCGCGAGGAGACTGCCTAGTGGCCCGGCAGGAGTCGGAGCCGGCTCAGGAGGGGATCAGCGAAGTCGTTCCCGGCGTGCTGCGGATGCAGCTACCGGTGCCCTTTGCCGGGCTCGGACACGTCAACTGTTACGCGCTCCCCGATGACCGGGGGGTCGCGCTGGTCGATCCCGGGATGCCTGGCGACCGCACGTGGGACGCCATCGGCCACCGGCTCGAGCAGGCCGGCTTCGCACCCAAGGACGTGCACACCGTCGTCGTCACTCACGGACATCCCGATCACTTCGGACAGGTGGTTCGTTTCGAGGGGGCGGACGTCGTGACGCACGCCAGCTTTCCGTCGTGGACCAATTTCCTCAACAAGCGGACGCCGTGGGGCAGCGAGACGAAATGGCAGGCGAGCATGACGATGCGGACCGCGCCGAAATGGATGCGATGGGCCGCGAAGGTCGCCGGGCCCCGAGTGATGGAGCGGGTGCTGAAGCTCCCGGATCCGACCAGCCCTCAGGCCGACGGCGGTCGGGTAATCCTCGGCGGTCGGGCGTGGACGGCCGTTCACACCCCGGGACACACCGGCGATCACATCTGCCTGCACGACGAGGACAGCGGCGTGCTGATGACCGGTGACCATGTCCTGCCCAGCATTACGCCCCACATCTCGGGCATGGGTGCCGAAGCCGATCCGGTCCGGTCCTTTCTCGACTCACTCGAGAAGGTGGCCAACCTCGAAGTCACGTTGGCTCTACCCGCGCACGGCCATCCCTTCCAGGACCTGTCGGAACGAGCCCGCTCGATCGCCAAGCACCACGAGGAGAGGCTGGAGAAGATCCGGTCGATCGGCCGCTCTGCCGGCCGCGCTCTGAACGTGATGGAGGTGACGGCCGAGTTGTTCCCGCCGCGCCACCAAGGCCGCATGGCCGAAAGCGAGACGTACGCGCATCTCGAACACCTGCGCCTCGACGGCCGAGCCGAGCGACACGAGGAAGCCGGCGTGCTCTTCTACGAAACCGCCGGATAGCTCCTTCGGCACTGGCCGCGGCGCAATATCGGCGACCTTCGGCTCGCGATGCTCTCTGCGCGCCTGGCGGTAGCGTCGGGGGCATGGATACGAGAAACCTCGGTCGTACTGGCGTAAAGGTCACTCCGCTGTGCCTTGGGGCGATGATGTTCGGGTCGTGGGGCAACCCGGACGAGGCCGAGGGCATCAGGATCATCCACGCCGCCCTCGACGGCGGGATCAACTTCATCGACACGGCGGACGTATACAGCCGCGGCGAGTCGGAGCTGACTGTCGGCAAGGCGCTCAAGGGCCGCCGCGACGACGTCGTGCTCGCCACCAAGTTCCACGGCTCGATGGGCGAAGACCCCAACCACCGCGGCAACTCCCGCCGTTGGATCATCCGGGAGTGCGAGGCGTCGCTGAAGCGACTGCAGACAGACTGGATCGACCTTTATCAAGTCCATCGCCCGGACACCACGACGACCGACATCGACGAGACGCTCGGCGCGCTCAGCGACCTGGTGCACCAGGGCAAGGTTCGTTACCTCGGATCCTCGACGTTCCCCGCGCAGGACATCGTCGAGGCCCAGTGGGTCGCCGAGAAGCGCGGCCGCGAGCGGTTCGTCTGCGAGCAGCCCCCGTATTCGATCTTCGTTCGGGAGATCGAAAGCGCGGTGCTCCCCACGTGTCAGCGCTACGACATGGGGGTGATCCCGTGGAGCCCGCTCGACAGCGGCTGGCTCACGGGTAAGTACCGCCTCAACGAAGACCCGCCGGCCGACAGTCGCTTCGCCCGCCAGGGTCGTTGGGACACCGACAACCCGGTGACGCAGAAGAAGCTGGAACTCGTCGAGGAGTTGGCCAAGCTGGCCGCGGACGCCGGCACATCCATGGTGAACCTTGCCCTCGCGTGGAGCATCCGTCATCCCGCGATCACGTCGGCGATCATCGGGCCGCGAACCCTGGAGCAGTTGAACGATCAGATCGGCGCGGGTGACGTGGTCCTGGAGGACGACGTCCTCGACCGCATCGACGAGCTGTGCCCGCCCGGCACCAACGTCGGCGACGTCAAGCACTACTACTCCAGCCCGTGGCTCGACGCCTGGCGGCGTCGCCGCCCCGCGACCAAGGGGTAGCGCTCGACCGGTGGAGATCGCCATCGCATTGTTCCCCGACGTCGAGGAGCTGGACTTCGTCGGGCCGTGGGAGGTACTGCGGAGCTGGCAGAAATTCTGGCCGGAGGACGGCGCCGACGTCTTCACAGTTGCGGAGACCACGGAGGACATCGTCTGCGCGAAAGGAATGCGAGTTCGCGCCGATCGAACGTGGAGCGAATGCGAGCGAGCCGACATCGTGATCTACCCCGGCGGACAGGGCACGCGCCCCCAGTTGGGGGACGAGGCGATTCGCAAGCGGCTCCGCGGTCTCGCTGAGGGTGGCGCGCTCATGACCAGCGTCTGCACCGGCTCGCTGGTCTACGCCGACGCGGGTTTGCTCGATGGACGGCCGGCGACGACCCACTGGGCCAGTCTCGACAAGCTGGCGGAGCTGGGAACCGACATCGAGTTGCGACCCGATGATCGCTTCGTCGACTCCGGCGAGGTCATCACTGCGGCGGGGGTTTCGGCCGGCATCGACATGGCGCTGCACCTCGTTCGCCGATTGGCAGGAGAGGACCGGGCGCGTGAGGTGCGCCGCTACATCCAGTACGACCCCGAACCGCCCGTCTGACCCGAGCGTTCCCGGGCAGACTGGGTCCGTGGCGGCTGTGGGAGAAGTCCGATACGCGAGGAGCGGCGAGGTCGACATCGCCTACCAGACCTTCGAGGGCGACGGCCGCGACATCGTCTTTGTCCCGGGCTTCATTTCCCACCTCGACCTGATGTGGGACCTGCCGCCCTTCGCGGCCATTCACCGGCAACTGGCATCACTCGGACGACTCACCGTGTTCGACAAGCGGGGCACCGGGCTTTCCGGTCGGACCTTGGGGTTCGGGAGCCTCGCGGAACGGATGGACGACATCCGGGTCGTCATGGACGCGGCCGGCATCGAAAAGGCTGACCTCTACGCGATCTCCGAGGGCGGACCGCTGGCGCTGCTTTTCACCGCCACGTTTCCGGACCGCGTGTCCTCCCTGTGTCTTTGGGGGACGTTGGTGCGGGGGTTCTGGTCCTCGGACTTCCCCTGGGGTCTGCACAGGGAAGTCGCGGAGGCCGGAGTCGAGTGGGTCCAGGAACACTGGGGCACCGGGCAGGCCCTCGCGGGCTTCATTCAGCACGTCCCGCGATCCGAGGAGACGCAACGTCAGCTGGCCATGTACCAGCGCAGTGCCTGCACGCCGGCGCAGGTCGGGGAGATCCTCAAAGCCAACCTGAACATCGACATCCGCTCCCTGCTCTCGGCGATCCGAACGCCGTGCCTGGTGATGCACAACCGCCACGACCCCCTCATCCCTGTTGGGCAAGCGCGCTACATCGCGGAGCACCTTCCCAACGCCGAATACCGAGAAGGTGAAGGCGACTTCCACGTCGCCTGGGATGGCAACGACATGGGCTGGATGTTGGACCAACTGAAGGACTGGTTTTCGCGCGATTCCCACCAGCCCGCCGGGCGGAAATCATCCGGTCCGGCGGAGCCCGAGTCACGGGTCTTGGCCACCGTCTTGATTACCGACCTGGTCGGATCGACCGAGAGAGCCACGCGCATGGGGGACCACGCGTGGAGCGAGCAACTGGACGCTCACGATCGCGTCTCGAAGGATGCGGTCACGGTCCATGCCGGCCGGATCGTCAAGTCGACGGGCGACGGCATCGTCGCGGTGTTCGACAGTCCGTCGCGAGCCGTGCAGTGCGCTCAGGTGTTGGCCGGATCTCTGGGTGAGATGGATCTGCCGGTGCGCGCCGGAGTCCACACCGGCGAGGTGGAGTTGCGCGGCCAGGACATCGGCGGGGTCGGCGTTCACCTCGCGTCGCGGGTCAACGACCTGGCGACTTCGGGAGAGGTCTGGGTGTCGCGAACGGTCAGAGACCTGGTCTCCGGATCGGGCATCCGCCTCGAGCCCCGCGGCGCCCATGCGTTGAAGGGCTTCGACGAGGAGTGGGAGCTTTATGCCGTCAGCGGCTGATGGAGTACACGTCTCCTCGAGCTGTCACATCCCCATGCACGAACTCGAGTGGCGCTTCACCGCCAGCGGAGGTCCCGGTGGCCAGCATGCGAACAAGGCCGCGACCCGCGTCGAGTTGACATTCGATGTCGAGGCGTCGAGCGCGCTGGGTCCGCGGCAGCGTGCCCGGCTGCTCGACAAGCTCGGCCCCGTGGTGCGTGTGGTCGCAGCCGACGAGCGCTCGCAGACCCGCAACCGTGACATCGCTCTGGAGCGCTTCAAGGAGCGGGTAGCGCAGGCCCTGAA
>DATLCL010000018.1:0-20142 GCA_035526415.1 Aeromicrobium sp. | reverse complement strand
GGGATGCGGTTGCCGCCGATGACGGCCACCTTGCGGACTTCGTTTGCCTTGGCGGCGACCTTGGGGGCCGTCTTCTTTGCTGGCGTGGATGCCGCCATGTCGTGCTCCTCGATGAGTTTCGATAGCCTCAAGTGGACTCGTTGCTGACACCGAGATTACTCTGTCGAGAGTTACTCAGATACCAAGGGTATGCGAGAGATAGGACACACGCCGTCATGACGGACAAGTACCAGGACCTGGCCCACAACCCGATCGGGAAGTTCCTGGTCAAGCAGCTCGGGCTGCCGAACCCGCCCTACCTCGACCGCTACAGCGGCGGGCCACTCGTCAGGGGAACCGTCCTTGTCGGCAGTGCCACAGCCGGCGGTGCCCAGAGCGGCGGCATCTCCAAGGCCGTGGCCGCGGCCCTGAAGTCCTCCAAGATCGAGAACACGGGTGTCTACGCGCAAGGCAAGAAGTACAAGGGCGTCGTGTTCGACGCCAGCGGCATCGACTCGCCCCAGGGCCTCGTCGCGCTGCAGGAGTTCTTCACCCCGGTCATGCGCCAGCTCGCCGGCTCCGGCCGCGCCGTCGTGATCGGCGCCCTACCGGAGGAAGCCGCGACCGAGGGTGCGGCGATCGCCCAACGCGCCCTCGAGGGATTCACCCGCTCGCTCGGCAAGGAGGTCGGCAACGGCAGCACCGCCAACCTGATCTACGTGGCGCAGGGTGCCGAGAAGGCGCTGGGCTCCACCCTCGGCTTCTTCCTCTCCCCCAAGTCCGCATATGTCTCGGGCCAGGTCATCCGGGTGGGTGCCTCAGGCATCACGACCGCCCCGGCCGTCAAGGACCTCGAAAAGCCGCTCGCCGGCAAGGTGGCGCTGGTCACCGGCGCGTCGCGCGGCCTGGGCCTCGCCGACATGGAAGCGCTGGCTCGCGACGGCGCCACCGTCATCGGGCTCGACGTCCCGCCGCTGGAGGACGACCTCAAGGCCGCAGCCGAGCGGTTGGGCGGCGGCTACATCGTCGGGGACATCACCTCACCCGAGGCGCCCAAGCTGATCGGCGACTACATCAAGAAGAACCACGGCGGCGTCGACATCGTCATCCACAACGCGGGCATCACCCGCGACAAGATGCTGCGCAACATGAAGCCGGAGAACTGGCAGCTCGTGGTGGAGATCTCGGTCGGCGCGCCGCAGCGCATCACCGACTACCTGCTGGAGAAGAGCCTGATCAACGAGGGTGGCCGCATCGTGGGCATCGCCTCGGTGGCGGGCATCGCCGGAAACCGCGGCCAGACGAACTACGCCTCGGCGAAGGCCGGGGTCATCGGCTGGATCCAGTCGCTGTCCAAGCGCGTCGCCGACAGGAACATCACCGCCAACGTCATCGCCCCCGGCTTCATGGAGACCGAGATGGTCAAGACCATCCCGCTCGGCATGCGCGAGGCGGGAAGGCGGATGAACTCCATGTCACAGGGCGGCCTGCCCGTCGACGTGGCGGAGGCCATCGCCTGGCTGGCCAGCCCCGGCTCGCAGGCAGTGAGCGGCAACGTCGTGGGCGTCAACGGCCAGATGCTCATCGGTGCGTCATGACGACAACCCGCACGTTCGACAAGGCGCCGTCAACTGTCCCCAACCTGCTCAAGGCGGCGCTGCCGGCGCTGCCGGGCATCGGCGGGCTCCCGGGCATCAAGCACACGGGCGAGACGGCACCGGATGTGCTGCTGGAGCTCAAGAACGTCAGCACCGACAAGGGACACCTGGCGCGGTACAACGACGTCTGCGGCTACGCCGCCGCGGACATCCTGCCGCCGCTCTACCCGCACTTCGCGGCGTTCGGGCTGCACCTGGCGCTGATGACGGACACGTCGTTCCCGTTCGCTCCGATGGGCGTGGTGCACCTGCGCAACCGCTTGGTGCAAAACCGGCCGATCGGCGTGGACGAGACTTTTGACATCGCGGTCCGCGCCCACGACCTGCGGCCACACCCGAAGGGCCGCCTGGTGGACATCACCACGACGGCCACGATCGGCGACGAGGAGGTCTGGTCCGAGACCATGACCATCTTCTCTCGCGGCCGAGGCGCGGGTGAGGAGCCCAGCCGCGCGCCGCTCGACAACGTCGACGCTCCAGTGGGCCCGGTCCAGTGGAAGCTGAAGGGCGATCTCGGCCGGCGCTTCGCCGCCGTCTCCGGTGACCGGAACCCCATTCACCTCTATCCCCTCACGGCCAAGGCGTTCGGCTTCCCGACCAACATCGCCCACGGCATGTGGACGAAGTCGGCCGCGTTGGCAGCGCTGCAGAACCGCTTGCCCAAGGCGTATGCGGTCGACGCCGAGTTTCGCAAGCCCGTGCTGCTGCCGACGACCGTCGCCTTCGGCAGCCGGGTGAACGACGGCGTCATCACCTTCGGCGTCACGTCCGTGAAAAATCCCGGGACCACGCACCTCGTGGGCCAGGTCGTCCCCGCCTGACCTGGTCCCCACGAAGCCCGCATGAGACTGCTCCCGTTTGCCGTATTCGCCGCCTTGGCTTTGGCAGGACCGGCTGCCGCAGACGACGGGAAGCACGAGGACGCGACCGACGCCACGGTCAGCACCATCGGTGACGATCGGATCGTGGAATCGAGCGGGCTCGCATTGAGTGCCCGGTGGGACGACTTGGCCTACACGATCAACGACAGCGGCCATCACCCGATGATCTACGCCATCCGGGTTTCGAACGGAGACGTGGTTGGCGTCACCGACCTGAACCGCTTCGACGTGGAGGACACCGAGTCGGTCGCCGTTGATTCCCAGGGCGTCCTGTGGCTGGGCGATCTCGGCGACAACGACCACGTGCGCAACGACGTCTCGATCATCGCGTTTCCCGAGCCAGGACCGGGAGACCACCATCTCGGCACGGCAGACCAATACGGCGTCACCTTCCCGGACGGTCCGGTCGATGTCGAGGGGCTGCTCGTGCAACCGGAGACGCAGCAGGTGCACCTGGTCAGCAAGAATCGCAGCGCGCGCGGAGCCATCTACGCGCTGCCGACCCTGCGGCCGGGGGCGAGCGTCACGGCCAAGGCCGTGGGCGAGGCTCCGAAGGCCGTCACGGATGCAACGTTCACCCACGACGGCCGGTGGGCGCTGTTGCGAACGAACGACGCCGTGTGGGTCTACAACCCCAAGACCTGGCAGCCCGTCGACGTCATCGAGACGCCTCGCCTCCAGCAGGGCGAGTCGATCACCGTCGAGCGCGGCGACCGGACGGTGTTGCTGGGCAGCGAGGGCCAGAACTCACCCATCCTTCGCGTGCCGCTGCCGGTCCTGCCGGACGATGCCGATCCGATCAGGCTGACGGACCCGCCGCCGGGCGGCGTCCACGTGCCACCCGCACTCGGCCTCGTGATCGCGGGTGCGCTGCTGATCGTCGGCGCTGCCGTGGCGCTGCGCCGCAATCGCGTGTGATCAGCGGGCGCTGACCGGCCGGATCAAGCCCTCCTGGGCGATCGAGGCGACCAGCTCGCCGCTCTCGGTGAAGACCCGGGCGATGCTGAGCCCGCGCCCATGGGACGCCGACGGCGAGTGCTGGTCGTACAGGAACCACTGATTCGCATCGGCGGAGCGGTGGAACCAGATGGTGTGGTCCAGCGACGCGACCTGCACGTGCGGTGAGCTGACGTTCAGCCCGTGCGGGCGCAGGGTCGGTCCGAGCAGGGTCAGGTCGGAGTAGTACGTCAGCAGCGCCGTGCGGAGCGTGCGCACATCATCGATCTCGCCGTTGAGCCGGAACCACATCCGTTGTGTCGTCGGGTCACTGGTGGGGGTCCTGCGGACGTCGGCCGCGGCCCATTCCTGGTCCCAGAACTCGGCCGCCTCTGGGCTGTGGTCCCGCAGCAGGTCCGCGATGGTCGGGCACTCGTCCGGCGACACGACCTCGGGCATGGCGTCCTGGTGGTCGTAGCCCTCCTCCAGCTTCTGGAAGGAGGCCGTCATGTAGAAGATGATCGCGCCGTGCTGGCGGGCGGCCACTCTGCGCGTGGTAAACGAGCCGCCGTCGCGGACGTCTTCGACGTCGTACAGGATCGGGATGGACGGGTCGCCACCGAGGATGAAATAGCTGTGCAACGAGTGCACGCGCCGCTCCTCGGGAACGGTGTTCTGCGCGGCCACCAAGGCCTGGGCAGCGACCTGGCCCCCGAACACCCGCGGCATGAGGGAGTTCTCCGGCTGACGGCCACGGAAGACCCGCTCATCCAAGGGTTCGAGCGTCAGGAGATCGACGAGTTCCGGGACGGTCGCGGGCACCCGCCAACCTTAGCGATGGCGCAACCGGACACCACGAGCGATCCGGCCCAGCCGCTTCAGCCGTCGTTCTTCTTGTTCTGGCGGGCGAGGTAGCGCTCGAACTGGTCGGCGAGCTCGTCGCCGGTCGGGATTGCGTTCTCCTCGGCCAGCAGCGACTCCGCAGCCCCGCGGGCGAAGGCGTCGTACTGCTCCTCCAGGCCCGAGAGCACGTCGGCGCTGTCCTGCTCGGCGATCTGTGCCGAGATGTCGGCCATCGTCGTCGCCTGCGCGGCCTTGAGCTGCTCGTAGTCCAGCTGCAGGCCGGTGCGATCGACGATCGCATCGAGCAGGGCCACGGCACCGGGCGGGTATTCGACCTGCGCGACGTAGTGCGGGATGTGGACCACGTAGCCGGCCGCGTCGATCCCCCGCTGCCCCAATCGGTACTCGATGAGGGCCTGTGCGGACGAGGGGACCTGCAGCTCGGGCGCCCACATGTTGACACGGTCGATCAGCTCCGGTCGCGTGGCGTGCGTGGTGATGACTGGCGGGCGGGTGTGCGGCACTCCCATCGGAACGGCGCCGAGGCTTATCGCGATCGTCACGCCGTGGGACTGGATGACATCCTGCAGCTCGTCGGTGAAGGTCTCCCAGGCGTAGTCCGGCTCGGGCCCGGCCAACACGAAGTACGGGATGCCGGCGGCATCGCGTTCGAGGACGACGTCGAGCCGCGGCGTCAGGTAGTCGTGGTAGTGGTCGCGGCTGAAGCCGATCAGCGGCCGGCGGGCGCGGTAGTCGATGTACTTGTCGACCTCGAAGCTGTGGACGACCTCACCGTGGCCACTCAACAGCTCGTCGGCGGCCAAGCGCGGGGCCGCTCCGGCGGTCAGGAATCCATCGAACGCGTAGATGAGCGCAGGCCCCTGCTCGAACGGCGACGAGTCCTGCGATTCGTCGCCCGGTTGGGGGTTGCGTTGCGATGGCCACTTCACGGTGGGGTCAACGCTCTCGAGCGGTGAGGTGTTCCAGTGCCGCCCTGGCGACGTCCTCGGCGGTGAGCCCGTGCTCGGCGAGGATCACGTCTCGCTTGGCGTGGGTGAGGAACTCCTGGTCGATGGCGTGGACGTTGACCGGCCCGCCGTATCCACGGTCCTGAAGCTGGCGCGCGAACGTCGATCCGACACCGCCCTGCCGGCCGTTGTCCTCGATCGTGACGACGAGGCCGTGGTGTGAGGCCAGCTCGACGACGGCCGGGTCGATCGGCTTCACCCAGCGCGGGTCGACCACCGTCACCGCATGGCCTTCGGCACGGAGGACGTCCGCCGCGCCCTGCGCCACGCCGGCCATCGCGCCGACGGCGAGGATGAACACGTCTTCGCCGGCGTCGCGGCTCAGGATCTCGCCACGGCCGACGCGGTCGAGCGCGGCGACGTCGTCGGGAACCGCGCCCTTGGCGAAGCGGACGATCGTCGGGCCATCATCGATGCCGACGGCCTCGCGCAAGAGCTCGCGCAGCCGGCTGCCGTCCCGCGGAGCCGCGATCCGAAGGTGCGGCACCAGCTGGAACACCGACATGTCCCACATGCCGTTGTGGCTGGCGCCGTCGTCACCGGTGATCCCGGCGCGATCCAGGACGAAGGTGACGCCCAGGCGGTGCATCGCCACATCGAGCAGGACCTGGTCGAAGGCCCGATTCATGAAGGTGGCGTAGACGGCGACGATGGGATGGAGCCCGGCCATCGCCATGCCGGCGGCGCTGGTGACGGCATGCTGCTCGGCGATGCCGACGTCGAACACGCGGTCGGGGAACTTGTCCGCAAAGGCGTCCAAGCCGACCGGATACAGCATGGCCGCGGTGATGCCGACCACGTCCGGTCGGGAGTCGGCGATGCGGACGACCTCGTCACGGAACACCGACGTCCACCCTGCTGGAGCGACGTTGGTGGCGTCGCCCGTCTCCGGGTCGAAGGGCGCCGACTGGTGCATCTGGTCGTTCTCGTTGGCCACGGCGATGTCGTAGCCCTGGCCCTTGACGGTCAGGACGTGCACCAGCACCGGGCCACCGAACCGCTTCGCCTGCGTCAATGCCTGCTCGAGCGTGGCGCGGTCGTGCCCGTCGACCGGACCGATGTACTTGAGGCCAAGGTCCTCGAACATGCCCTGCGGGGCGAGCGCGTCCTTGATGCCCTTCTTCACCGCATGCAGTGCGTCGTAGGTCTTTGGGCCGAGGCCTGGGTGACGGTTGAGGCGCTCCTTGATGGCATGCAGCGTCGACTCGTACCGGGGGTTCGTCCGGATGTCAGTGAGCCGGTTGGCCAGCCCGCCGACCGTCGGGGTGTAGGACCGGCCGTTGTCGTTGACGACGATGACGACGGGACGATCGCTGGCCGCGATGTTGTTCAGCGCCTCCCAGGCCATGCCGCCGGTCATGGCGCCGTCGCCGATGACCGCGACGACTGGTGCATCCACGCCCAGGAGCTCGTTGGCCTTCGCGATGCCGTCGGCGTACGACAGGCTCGTCGAGGCGTGGGAGTTCTCCACCCAGTCGTGCTCGGACTCGCCTTGGCTCGGATATCCGGAGAGCCCGCCCGCCTGCCGCAGGCGGTCGAAGGCGGCGGCGCGCCCGGTGAGCATCTTGTGCACGTACGACTGGTGACCGGTGTCCCAGATGATGCGATCGCGCGGTGACTCGAAGACCCGATGAATGGCCATCGTCAGTTCGACGACGCCGAGGTTCGGCCCCAGGTGGCCGCCGTGCGCCGCGACGGCGGCGATCAGCCGGGTGCGGATCTCAGCGGCCAGGGCGTCCAGTTGCTCGTCGGACAGCCCGCGCAGGTCAGCGGGTCCCGAGATGGAGTCGAGCAAGGTCACCCGTTCAGTCTATCGACGCGCAATTCAGCGAGGAGGCCCACAGCGACCGAGTCAGAAGCCGCAAACCTGGACATCGGGGTCGCAGGACCCCGGGTCCGTGCCTGGATCCACGTTGCCCGAGCCGTCGCTGTCCCAGGTCGGGGTGGGCGTCGGAGAGGAGTCCGAGTCACTGTCCGAGTTGTCCTTGTTCTGGTGGTGCTGGATCGGACGGCGGTTGATCGGCGCGACCGTCCGCACCGGCGCGGGATCCTTGGGCAGCTCCGAGCAGTTGCCCGAGTCCGTACTGACGACCTGGTGGTTGCTGCCGACCACCACGGCACACATCCGCTTTGCGCCGTCACGGTCCTTGTAGGTGAACTTCGTCAGGAACGTCGAACTGTTGTCGGTCATGCTCCAGGTCCCGGCATCACCCCCGCCGACGCCGGCATTCTCCGGATCGGTGGTGTCGAGGAAGAAATGGATGTGCTTGGAGTCCTCGCCGTTGTACGACGGCTTGAAACCGGTCACCTGGTAGTCGACCCGGTAACGATCACCATCCAGCTCGACGTCGCCGATCTCGACGAACGGCTTCTGTGCGGCCTTGGTGGGAACCGCGGTCGGCTTCTGATCGTGGCTCGTCTGGGCGTACGCGAACCAGCCCGCACCCGCGAGCGCCAAGGCCGCCACGGCGGCCCCCACGCCGATCAGGACCTTCCGGTTGGGGCCACTGCTCCGCTGCTCCGGGACGTCGAGCGGCGCGATCGTCGTCAGTGTTGCGGCCTCAGCCGCCGCGGGCTCTGCGTCCGCGGTGGCGGCCGCAGCCGCGGCGGCGGGCAGGACCGCGGGAGCAGCGCCTCTCGCGAGCTCGTGCTCGGAGGCGACGGCGGCGCCCATCGCAACGGAGAGCTTCGGGTGTGCATCCACCGCCACCGGACGTCCGATCTCGGCGCCAACGACGTCGGCGACCAAGGGAATCCTCGATGACCCGCCGATCAGCAGGACCGCGGCCAGTTGGTCGGGCGTCGCGCCGGCCAACCGGAGCGCCGTACGGAGCGAGTCGATCGTCTCGGTCAGCACCGGCCGGATCAACCGCTCGAACTCGCCCCGCGTGATGCGTACGGATTCATGCAACCCCGGCAGTCCCACGTTGATGCTGGCCGTGGTGTCGGAGGACAGCGCCTGCTTGGCCTCGATGCAGTCGACGCGCAGATCCTCCATTCCCACCCGCACTGCTCGGTCGTCGTTGTCCAGCGCATCGAAGTCCGCGCCCAGCGTGTGGCGCACGTGCGCGAGCAGAGCGGCGTCGAAGTCGATGCCGCCGAGTCGCTCGATGCCCGCTGGCTCCCCCAGCCGGCGAAATCCCTCATCCGTCCGTTGCAGCACCGCCGCATCGAATGTCCCGCCGCCGAGGTCGTACACGCCGACGAGCTCGCCGACGTTGATGCGCCCGGAGTGGGCGTAGTAGATCGCCGCGGCCACCGGCTCCTCGAGCAAACTCACCGGTGCCGGCGCGGCCGCCGCGACGGCAGCCTGCCGCAGGAGGTCGATCTTGAATGCCTGCCAGTTGGACGGGTGGGTGACGACGACATGTGCGGGCGGCTCACCCTCGGCTTGGGTGGCCGCCTTCACCACGTGCCGGATCATGACGCCCATCAGGCGATCAGCCGAATAGGGTGCGCCACTCAGGACCAGCGGCGTGCTGTCGCCCAGCCGCCGCTTGAACTCGCGGGCGCCCCCGAGGGGGTTCTCGATCAGGCGCCTGCGAGCGACGTCGCCCACCAGGAACTCGCCGTTGTCGCCGAGGTAGACGGTGGTGGGCATGGCGTCGCTGTTCTGCCCCAACGTGAGCGCATGGACCTGCCCGTCACGGATCACCGCCGCCGCCGTGTAGGTGGTCCCGACATCGATTCCGAGCCCGTAACTCATGTCACCCTCCGACTGACGCATAGAAGACTTCGCAGGTGCGCGCACCGGCTTCGCAGGCCTCCCGCGTCGTGGGATCAGCGAAGGGGTCCTCGGCGCGAGCCCGCCACTTCGCCACACCGTCGAGCGCCGCTGAACGCACCGATGCGGACGGTACACCGAGCGCGTCGACGGCCGTCGTCCCCATCAGCAGTCGGGTGAGGCTCACCTGCTCGTCGTCCTTGAGCTCGACCAGGCCCGACGACACCAGGTAGGCGGCTCGAATGCGGGCGAACTCGGCGGCGCTCGCTTCGATCCGCTCGCATTCGTAGCCGATCTGCCGCGCCTGGTCCGGTGCCGACGACTCCAGTTCACGGGCCAGCGCGCGCAACGAGACCAGCGCAGAGCGCGCTTGGAGGACCCGCGCCCGCGGGCCGAACTGGTCGGAGATGCGTGCCCGCAACGCCGACAGCCCCGACGTCTCAACGAGTCTGGGACCCAAGTCAGCGGCGGTCCGCAGGCCCTGCGTCCGGATGAGGTCGACGGACACCCGGACACCGAACACGCCCAGCCGGTCTAACAGCCGACGACGCTGATCGGCGCTGACCGCCTCCACCTCGGCATCGCAGAAGGTCTGAGCGGACAGCAGCATCCGGTCGAGGTGATCCGGGTCGATCGCAGCGATGCCGCGAAGGGCGGCCGCCTCCTCCTCGATCAGGGTCAGGCCGGTCTCGGCGAGCAGGCCGGCCAGTGGCAGGACGCCCGACACGAGCCGGGCCAGGTTTCGGTCGGCGGCGTAGCGACTCGCGATCCGAGCCGCCGACTCCATGGCATCCAACCGTCCGGCGCCGATCTCGTCGGCCCGCGACAGCACGCCTATGGCGTTCACCGCGGACGATGAGGAGACCCCGCGGTCCATGAACGCGTCCAGGAAGCGCAGGTCTTCGCGATGCGCGTGACGCATCAGGTAAATCACCGCGTCGATCTCGCCGGTGCCACCACCGTCGTCGCCTTGAACGAAGTCGATCGTGCGGCGCGAGTTCTCGGCATTGATCGAGGCCAGACCGGGAGTGTCGATCAACATGGTCTGTTGCAGCACCGATGACGGCCAATTGACGGTCATGTGCCGGATGTCCGCCTCACCGAGCCCGTCCAGGTCGATCTTGAGCGCCGACTCGCCGCGGGTGAACGACAACGTCCTCGGGCTTCCCGCGCGCATGTCGGCGACGACCCCGTACTGCGTTCCGTACTGGTAGCGCGTCACGATCTTCGTGCATTCACCGGCGTCCGTCGGGGCCAGCCGCTCCCCCACCAGTGCGTTCAACAGCGTCGACTTGCCGGCCTTGACCCGGCCGGCAATGGCGACCCGGAGCGGTCCATCCAGCCGCGCGGAAATCGCCGCGAGCCGCGACTGGGCCGGGTGCCCGGCCAAGGACGTCGACAGTTCGCCGATGAGCGTGCGGACCTGGCCCGCCGTCTGGTCGAGCGCGTTCATTGCGCCGCCTTCAACCGTTGTTCCACGCCGCCCAGCGCCTTGCTCACGATGTTCAACTGCTCCAGGCGCTGGCGGTTCTCGGCGTCGGTGGCCTGCTGACTCTGCTTGATCTGATTGATGCTCTCGGTGTAGCTGCGCTGCAGCTCGGCGAGACCCGAGCTGAACTCGTCGCGAAGATCGCGCTGGAACTCCTTGACCAAGCTCGCGATCTCGTTGCCCACGTCGAACTGCGTGTTGTCGATGAACTTGCGCGTCTGGTTCTTGGCCTGTGCGCGTCGCTGCGCGAGCCGGCGCTTGCGCTCCTCCATCAACTGGAAGCCACCGAATGCGGCACCGGCGGTCAGGAGGATCGGATTGGACGCCATCAGCGTGCCGACTGCGGCCGGCAGGAAGCCACCCAGCATGCCGAACATCATGACGCCACTCTGAGCCCCGCGGACACCCGTCAGACCCTTCTTGAAGCCACGCTTGACCGCGCCTTCATCCTCGGTGTCGAGACTCTTCTCCTTCCAGTACTGGGTCACGTCGAAGGTCCCGCCGGCGCTGATGCCCGGGCCGATGCTGAGATGCTCGTCGTTGACGATCGCGATCAGGTTCTCCCGCAGCTCGGCGGCGCCGTCGACCACCGCATTGAAGGCCGTCGCCACCACCGTCGCCACCGCACTCTGAAGATCGCGGCTGGCGACGTCCCAGTCCTGCGAGGTCTTCATCTGTTCGATCCGCTCGTCGAACTCCTCGGTCACTTGCCGAAAGTCGCCCCGCATCCCGAAGTTCACCCGATTGGACAGGTCACCGATTCCGTCGTTCAAGGCCACCTGCCACTTGGCTCCTGGGCCTCGCACGTTCTCGAGCGCGGCGGTGGCGCCCTGCAGGCGGACGAGAGCCTGCTCCCGCTGCTCAGGGTTCGTGAGAGCCGCCTGCTCCTCCTGGGCCGTCGCGCGCAGCAACGACACCACCGAAGTCACGTCGTCCACCGAACGCTGCCGCGCCGCCGCCTTGGCCGGGGCGACGATCCTGTTGATCAGCGTGTCGATGAGTGCCGGATAGCCACTCCGGTCATTGAGGTCGCGGTCGCTGCGGGCCAGCGCCGACATACGCAGCGCCGCGGACGTCGCCAGCATCGGGATCGACAACCCGGCGCGGTCGAGGTGCGCCTTGTTCAGGTCGAAGATCCGTTGCCACGAGGGATAGAGGTCGATCTTGCTCTGCACGAACATCACGGTCGGGCACAGAGCGGTTGCCTGCCGCATGAACTCGATCTCGGGGGCCGACAGCTCTGCTGACGCATCCGAGACCAAAACAAGCCCGTCGGCAAAGGGCAGGAACGCCTGGGTCGCCGCTGCGTGGCCGGCTCCGAGACCCCCCATACCGGGGGTGTCCACCAGCACGAGCCCTTGCGCGAGGACCTTCGCCGGCAGCGAAACCTCCAAGCGTTCGGCGCCCCGGCGGTTGCCCGGGTTGCCGAGTTCGGAACCCCAGTCGCCGATCTGGTCCGGCGACAGTGATTCGGTCTTGAGCTCTCCGTCCTCGCGCCGACGGACGATCGCGCTCTCGGTCTCCGCGTGCTTGATCAACGTGATCACCGAGGTCGCAAGGTCGTCGTCGACCGGCAGGACTGATCGACCGAGGAGGCCGTTGACCAACGAGCTCTTCCCCTGCTTGAACTCGCCGACCACGCACACGATCGTGGACGAACGCTTCAGCCGGGCGGCAGCCGCCATCGTGCGGCGGTCGAGGTCGTCGCGACCGAACTGCTTGATGATCGCGCGCAACTCGGCGACTGAGGCCGCAACCGGGTCCGCTGGCTTGGCCGGCTCAGTCATGAGCGAGTGATATCACAATCGTGCCCGCATGGACGCCGATCAGTACTCATCTTCGCTGTAGCTCTCGTAGTCGGCCGCCGGCGCGCTTTCCTCGTAAGACTCCTGCGGCGCTTCCTCGGCCGGTGCGGAGTACGACGAATCGTCGTAACCGGAGTCGTCGTAGCTGGCGTCGGAGCCGGAGTCGTCGGCGTATTCGGTGGTTTCGGTGGTTTCTGCGTCGCCGTAGTCGCCCGTGTCCGTGGCGGCCGACGTGTCGTCCCAGCCGCTGGAGTCGGAGGACGCATCGTCGTCGCCCGTGTAGAGCCCGTAGTCGTCGTCACCGCCCGAACTTGCCGACCCCTGCTCGTCCCACGCGGAAGTGTCGTCGGAGCCGTCGTCGGGCATCCCGCTGGTGACGAGATCATCGTCGTCGGTCCAGGTGGCCGTCTGGTCGTCGGCCCAGGTGGTGGCGGCCTGGTCGTCGGTCCCGGCGCTCCCCCACGCACCGTCGGCAAACTGGAAGCCGCCGGACGCGGAGTCATCGAGAAAGTCGCCTCCCGAGTAGCCCACCGTCGCAACTGTCGACTCGAGCTGGGACCACATGCTCGACGTCGGGCTGTCATCGGACACGAGGTCACTGATGTGCATAGATGCGACCGAGTCCCAGACGTTGCGCTCTGCCTCGGACAGCGGGTCGTTGAACCAGTCCGGAACAGTCGGAAGGTCGCCGTCATACGGCCCGATCCCGTCAGCTGCCTCGGACATGAGCACGCCGGCGCCTTGGAGCAACTGGTCATTGCTTGGCAGGCCGTTGTTGGCCAAGTCAGTCGCCCAGCTCGGCAGGTCGACGCCCGCGCTCCGCGCGAAGTCGTCGAGTCCCGACCATGGTTCCTGGCTGTCCATGGGAGGCATCAGATCCGACAGGGCGTCGGCTCCCTGCCCGGCCAACCAGGTTCCCATCGACCATGGCGAACCATCGCCGGCGCCTGCCGCCTCCCGAAGGTCGACGTCGTGGAAGATGTCGCTGCCGGACAGTCCGCCGGTGTTCAGCAGCCCGCCCAGCTGGCCGGGATCGAAGCCGCCCGACCCCAGCAAGCCGCCCAAGTTGCCGGCCTGGAATCCACCGCCGTCCAGCATGCCGCCGAGATCGCCCGGGTCGAATCCGCCGCCGTCCAGCATGCCGCCGAGCTGGCCGGGATCAAACCCGGTCGAGCCAAGGATCCCGCCAAGGTCGTCACCAAGATCAAGCGACCCCATCGCACCGTCCAGGCCGGGGAAGGACTGCGCCAAGCCGAGCAGGCTGCCAGCGTCACCGCCGGCGAACGGCAGGTTGACGCCATCGGTACCGATGTGAGCCCCGAAGCCGTCGATCGCGCCCGAACCGGTGAAGTTCGACGTCGTGCGCCCATCGGCGGTCGTCATCTCGTCGTATTGGGCCGAACCGCGGGCCTCGATGCCGTAACCGCCGACGCCGCCCGATGCGCTGATGTCGGTCCGCTCCACGCCGTCGACCATCGACGACTGGTAGCCGACGCGGCCGTCGGCGTGCAGGCCGTAGCCGCTGAACGTGCCGCCGCCGCTGAAGCTGGTGAACTCGTTGCCGCCTTGTTCGATGTGCGCGTACTCACCGCCGATGCCCACCTGGGGGCCCCCGATGATGCCGAGGTGCCCCTCGGCGCCTGCCGTGAAGCTCTCCCCGTCGACGGTTCGCTCGTACTGCGCATGTGCGCTGCCACCGATGTTGGTGCCGGTCGCGGAGTAGTAGTCGGCGCCCGCCTTGCCGCCCACTCCCCAGGTGCCGTCGTCGTAGTTGTAGTGGAAGTTCGCCCCCGCTTCGGCACTGAGTAGGGCTCCGGACGGGAGGGGGAAGGTGCCCTGCGCCTCGAAGTTGGCCTCGACGTTGCCGTCGTAGTCGCCGCCCACACCGAAGCCGAAAGCCGGGATCTCCTTCGGCCAGTCGGTGTCGCCGATGTGCATGCCCAGCGCATATCCCTCGTCGGTGAGGCCGACGTTTCCTCCGACGAGAACCAGGTCCGCGTTCGCAGAGGCGCCGTGCTCGCCGATGCTGATTCCGCCGCCGTAACCCTCGATGTCGACGCCGGCTCCGATCTGGCCGCCTTCGAAGCTCACATCGACGAACGGGATGTCGGGGGTGATGTCGTCGACGAAATCGAGTCCGTCCAGCGCCGTTTCCCAGGCGGGGGCGAGAACATCCTGGGCTACCGGCGCGATGACGTCATCGACAATCGGGGTGGCGACCTCGGTGACAAAGGCGTCGCCGGCGTCGTAGATGCCGGTGGCCGCGGTGTCGACGACGTCAGCGAAAGTCGTGGCGGCGGTGTCGACGGCGCCCCAGGCGAAGTCCCCGGCGGCCGATACGGTGTCGTCGACCGTGTCCACAAGCGCCTCGCCTGCGTCAACAAATGGTTCGGCAACAGCTTCAACGATCGATCCCATGCCCCGACCATAGAGCGCCCCACCGGCCTAGGCCCCCGGCAAATTCCCAGTTCCTCAGGACGCGTCAGTCACCGAGGGCCAGGTCGAGGATTGCGAATCCGGTAGAGCACGTGGTCACGAAGCGGATGGCCTTCGGCGAGCTTGGGATACGCGAAGTCGTCGGCCGGGTTATGCGTCATCCCCAGCGATGCCATGCCTCGCCATGACGGCTCGTTCAGCCGTGGCGTGAACGCGACGATCTCGCTGAGGCCGAGTCGGTCGAAGCCGTCGCGGAACACCTCGTGTGAGGCCTCGGTCCCGTAGTGCAGCCGCCAGGTGTGGGCTGCCAGCTTGACCGTGAGATGCACTGCCGGCGTGAAATGTGCGTCGAAATCCACCGGCAGCAAGCCGACGAGACCGATGAACTCGCCGGTGTCGGCCACCTCCGCCGCCCACGGCCCGAATCCGTTGCGCGAGAAGGACGCCTCATAGCCGGCGATCACGCCGGCCGTCTGCTCTCGGGTGAGCGGTGTGGAGAAATGGCGCATGACATCCGGGTCGGCGTTGATCGCGGCGTACGCGTCGACGTCGTCCTCGCGCCACCTACGCAGGACGAGGCGCTCGGTTGCGAGTTGAGCTGGCGCCTCCGCCGCGCGGTCGGCCAGGGGCTGAAGCGCTTCGCCGATGACGTCGCCCATGTCTCCCAACGTACGAGAGAGGGCTCCTCGGCGCACCGGGCAGATTCCCGGTTCGAGCAGCCATCTCGGCGCAGAAACTTTCCGCGAAAATACCGTCCTCCGCGTCGCATTTTCGGACTAGCCTCGAATGCATGCCCACGACTGAGCCCACCACTGCGACTGAAACGGCAAAAGACGTGGTTGCGCGCCTTGCGACGTATCCCAGCGCCATCATCCGTCCAGTCCCGTCGTTCGTGTTCGCCGTCCCCCGCGGCTGGGTCATCGACGACGCACCTGACTCGCTCGCTGTGATCCGCACGCCCGAGGAGGTCGACGGCTTCTGGCCGAACCTCGTGCTCAGTCACGACAAGATCGCCCGGACCCTTGATCTCGAGAAGGCGGCGCAAGTCACCTGGGCCAAGCTCAAGGCTCAGATTCCTGACGCCGAGATCGACATGCAGAAGCTGGTGAAGTTCAGCGGGCTGCCCATGTATCTCCGGGGCTGCACCATGAAGGCGCCGCAGTCAGGTCGCCAGCTCGCTCAGCTGCACGCGCTGTTCCTCGCGCCGGTGAAGGGAAAGGGCCGCACCATGGACCTGTTCCAATTCACCGGAACTGCGCCGCGCGACCAAGCCGAACAGGCCGCCCCGGTCTTCATGGACACCATCTCCTCCTTCCGGTTCACCTGAGCCGAGAGGTACGTCGATGAAGTCTCGGCACCTGCTGGTTGGTTCGCTCCTTGCTCTCGCCCTCGTGTGCGCGGGCTGCGGTCCCAAGGACGGCAATACGTCGGCTGGGAACGCAGGATCCGGCGGGTCGGACTCAGACAAGTACTGCGAGCTGTACGCGAACATGGCTGCCAATGCCGTTCACAACATGGACTCTGCGTTCGGCGGATCAGGTGCAGATCAGGACAAGATCGTCGACGACCTGCTGAAGCAGGCTCCGGCGGACGGCAGCGACCTTCGAGAGGCGGCCCCGCCGGATCAACAGAAGCTGTGGGACAAGATGGCGACCGATCCGGACCCGGACACGTCGCACGCAATGAACGTCTGGGCCCAGGAAAACTGCCCGGCGAAATACCAGCCGGTGATCAAGGCCTACGGAAAGTATTCCTAGATCAGCAGCGCATCGTCGGATTGGTTGGGGGAAACAGCCCCTCACCATTCATCTTCTGACGCCTCGTAGGTTGGCTCGTCGTAGGTTGGCTCGTCGTAGGTGGGCGCTTCGTAGGCGGGCTCCTCCGGCGCGGCCGGCTCCTCGAATGACGTGTCCTCGAATGTCGGCTCCTCGGTGACTGGCACGTCGAACCCGAACGCATCATCTGCGGAAGGACCGTCGAGCGGCGGCAGCGGGTCCAAGCCCGGAACACTGGGGTCCACGCTCGGGATGTCCGGGAACGTCGACGGCGAATCGTCGTCCGGAGCTGCCGGCCCCTCGGATGCTGCCGGCGTTGGCGGAGCCGGCTGCGGCGGAACGCTCGGGTCGATCACTGCCGGTCCGACATCGATGTCGAAATCCGGCGGCGGCGGCGCGTCGGAACCCGGGTCGATCACCGCCGGTCCGACATCGATGTTGAAATCCGGCGCGTCGGCACTCGATGCTCCCGAACCGGCTGCCGCACCGGCGACGGAGTCGATGCCAGTTGGCACTTCACCCTGCGGCTGGTTCACGAACGGCACCTCGCTGGCTGGGATCGGCGTGCCCTCGGGATGCCCCAGTAGCCCTGCCGCACCGAGACCAGCGAGCGGCCCCGGGTCGTCTGGATTGGGCGGGCCAGAGTCCGGCTCAATCACCGCCGGTCCGACCTCCACCGACGGTGCCGACAGGTCATCGGGCCGATTCGCACCCGGAACGCCCGGGATGACGCCGCCAGGATCATCGTCGCCAGGTCCGTCCGGATTGGTTTGGTCAGGGACGAGATCCGGTTCGGCATCGGGCGGCAGGACTCCCGGCACGAACGGCGGAACGTCGTCATCGGGTAGGGGCTGCGGGTCGTCCGGCTGGAATCCGACGAACTCCGGGACCTCCTGACGGATGACCCCCTTGTCCACCGCGATGGCGTCGGCCTGGTCCAAGATCGCCTGTGCAGCGGCCATGGTTGCGGGGTCGCCGGTCTGGTTGGCCTCTACGAACTTGGCTTGGGCCTTCTGCAGCAATGCATTCTGGTTCTCGTACTTGTCGAGCTCCTGCTCTGCGTTGGTCCATCGGCTGTGGAGTTCAATGATCTTGTCCTCCCGCTGATGGTCGTACGAGTCAGCAGCAGCATTCATGTCCCGCACGCGCTGTTCGTTGGTCACGGCTGCAGCGAGGCGCCGACCGGGTTCGGGGTCGGCCTTCATGGTGTCTAGCGACTCTTGAAGCTCTGTGGTGTCCTCACCTCGGCCACGCGCGGCCGCGATTTCAGTCTCCACATCCGCGATGGCTTTCTCATGAATCCCCATGACCTCGGCAGCCCCCAGGAGCTGCTGGTGAGCAACAGCGAAATCCGCGCGCGGCGGCCCGGGATCAAATTCCAGAGCAGCGCTACCGTCACTGCCGGATTCCTTGATCTCAA
Source organism: Aeromicrobium sp. (assembly GCA_035526415.1). Lineage (GTDB taxonomy): Bacteria > Actinomycetota > Actinomycetes > Propionibacteriales > Nocardioidaceae > Aeromicrobium. The sequence continues at coordinate 2,168 of DATLCL010000018.1, read as the reverse complement.
GCAGGCGCGTGCGGGTCCGAGAGGCCTCAGCAGTTTGCGTGGCGATGCGCTGTTCGAGAGCGATCTGGTCTCGTCGGCTGTCCTCGCCCATCCCGTGGTGGGGCTCATCTTCGGCGTCGTTCGGACCGAGGTCCAGCTCGTCATCAGCCATGAACTTTCCTCTCTCTGCCGTCCGGCCTAGTACTCGGCCGGGTAGCCGTCGTCGACTTCGCCCATGTAGGTCGAGCCGTCGTCGACCTCGCCCGCGTCGACGTAGGTGTTCTCGATCTCGCCGATGTCGTTGACGCCGTCAAGCTCGCCCTCGTCGATCGGCGCGTCGTATTCCGGTTCCGCCGGCGCATCCATCTCGACGACATGCGGCGGCAGGTTTTGGGTCAGTTGCTGGGTCCGGTCGTCCGACATCTGTTGATCGAGCTCTTCGCGCGTCTCGTAGTCGTTGCGCGCCGAACGCTGATCCGGCGTCTCGTCGCTCTCCATGTGCCCGGCTTCCCAGGCGATGCTGACCGGCGTGCTGTCGAATGCGTCGACGACCTTCGTGACGACGGTGTCCGCGGCGTTCAGCATGTCGTCGGCCGACCACGCGCCGTCGAGATCCTCCGGGGGGATGGACGGGGTCGGATCCATTAAATACGGCGCGGGCTCGCTGCTTCCGCCGCTCTCGGGATCGTAGGAATAGCCGGGGTCCGACGCTCCGCCCGAGTCGGGATCGGTCGAGACGCCTGGATCGGTCGTCATGGGTCCGGGCGCCGTGCTGCTCCCACCCTCGTCGGAGTCAAAGGAGTATCCACCGGTCTCGAACTCGTCAAGCTCATCGCCTGGCATGGTCATCTGCCCCTCCTGTCTCAGCGGTCAATCAAAGTCGTGATCGTCGGGTTCGTGAGAATCGTCGTGCGAATCGGAATCGCCACCGTGGCTGTCGTCCCCGCCGCTGTCGAATTCGTCACTGCTGTCCTGCTTCGGCATGGCGAACGCGTCGTCGTCATCCTCGTGGTGCGCGGGCGTCGCGAACGGATCGTCGTCGTGATCTTGTGTCGCGAACGGATCGGGCTCGTCCGCGTGCTGCTGCTGCGCCGAGGCATCGTGGTCGTCATCGTCGTCGTGGTGCGAATCCCTCGACGCGGCGGGCGACGCTGGCGTGTCGTGGGTGTCGCCGACCACGTCGTCATCGTCGTCCGACGAGGGCGACGATCCGCTGGAGAATTCGTCGAGGTCATCACCGGCTTGGTGGTCGGTCGCCGGATCGGCTCCGGCGGCCGTCGTGGCGTCGTCGTCGGGACCGTCATCACCGTCAGCATCCGCAGCGCCGGCCATGGCGCCGGACGTTGCATCATCGGTATCGCCGACGACATCGTCGTCGGCCACCACCTGCGCGGCCGCCGCAGCCGTGGTGTCAGCGTCTCCATCGGCCGGGGGCCCATCGGACGTCCCCGTTGCGCCGGCATCGACCGCGTCGGTGCCGTTCGCCTGGGCCGTGAGCAGCGGCGTCATGGGCGGGAAGCCCAGGTGTTGATGTGCGGCATCCAGGTAGCCGCCGGGGCCCTGATATCCGAATTGGGTGGGGTCGAACCGATGGTCCGGCCACGTCGGCTGCTGCCGGTGGTCCTCCATGCGCGCGATGGCCTCCGGCGACAGCTGAGGCTCCGCTGGCAGCGGCGGCATCTGCGCCTTGTACTTCCCCAGCGCGACGTCCGGCATCTCACTGCTGACGATCGTTACCTGGCGGCCGTGCTCGTCGATGAACGAGACCGTCGACGTCCCGTCGCCATTGTCGGTGTGGCTCGGCGGCTGCGGCGGATTGGTCGCGTGGTCCCGATAGGCCGGCCCGTAGGTGATCTTCGTCGGCCCGTCGACGACGGTGATCGGCGCGTTCCCGGCGTCATCGGCCTTGGAGAGGTCGTCGGCGACGGTCGGGATGCTCTCGGCGCGCGCGGCTGTGGCCACGCGATCTTCGTACTGGGACCGGAGGGCGGCGAGTGCCTCGTCGGCGGATTCTCCGGGCTTCGGCTGGTACTGCCGGAGCACCTTCTGAACCTCGGTCCGGAAGTCGTAGAAGTTGGTTTCCATGCCTTTCGGCGCCGGATAGTGGTCGAGGCCGTTGAGGAGCGCATCCCGGACGCTGTCCACCTGCTGCTGGACGGCCGCGTCCTGCGCCTGCTGCATCTGGACCT
>DATLCL010000013.1:0-7287 GCA_035526415.1 Aeromicrobium sp. | reverse complement strand
CGCGAGGAGTCGGTTCAGTGCCGGGTCGTCGCGGAGGTGTTCGAAGACGTAGGCGACGCCCTCGACGGCCGCATCGCCGGCGTCGCCGGCGGTGGCGGCGAGGTGTGCTCGAACGTGCTCGACCAGGTCCGCCGTCAGGTCGGCGACCGCCTCGGTTGCTGCCGCGTTGAGGAGGTCCTCGGTCGTCGGGAAGTAGCGGTAGACCGTCTGGCGCGTGACGCCCACGTGCTCGGCCACGTCCGCGGTACTAGTGGTGCCGAACCGCTGGAGCCGCTCGCGGGTGGCGCTCAGTATGCGGGCGCGCGCCTCACCTGCGTCCGACGGTGGACTGCCGGCCCACCCGTGTGCTCGCATGTGGTCAGAATCGCATTCCATACACTTTTTGAAAAGTGTATGGTCGTCTCATGACGTCTGTTCTGCCCGCTGGCTTCGACCTCACCGATCCCGATCTGAACCTCGCTGGTGTTCCGCACGAGGAGTTCGCGGCTCTGCGCCGTGCCGCCCCCATCTTCTGGGTTGAGCAGGCGCCCGAGGCGCGCGCCGGCATGTCCAATGCGTCTGGGAGCGGGTACTGGGCCGTGACCAAGCACGCTGACGTCGGTGCGGTCTCGAAGAACACCTCGGTATTCAGCAGCCGCGAGAATGGTGTGATCATCCGACTGCCGGAGACCGCAACGCGCGAGTCGGTCGAGCAGACCCAAGTCGTGATCATCAACCAGGATGCACCTGACCACACCCAACTGCGCTCGATCATCAGTCGTGGCTTCACTCCACGGGCGATCGGGGTGTTGGAGGAGGCGCTCGAGGAGCGCGCGCGTCGAATCGTTCGCGAAGCGGTCGCAGCCGGCAGCGGCAACTTCGTGGATCAGGTGGCCTCACAGTTTCCCCTCGAGGTCATCGGCGACATGCTCGGCATCCCCGCCGAAGATCGGCAGAAGATCTTCGACTGGACCAACCAGATGACCGGAGCCGAGGACGCAGACCTCGCCCGCGAAGACAACGACCCGAACGCCGCCGCGCTTGAGGTGCTCATGTACTCAATGGGCCTGGCAGCCGACCGCCGGGAAAATCCACGCGACGACATCGTCACCAAGTTGGTCAACGCCGACGTCGATGGCCGCGGACTGACCGACGACGAGTTCGGCTTCTTCGTGATCGCGCTGGCCGTCGCCGGCAACGAAACCACACGGAACGCCACCACCCATGGCATGAACGCGTTCTTTGACCACCCCGACCAATGGGAGCTGTGGGTCAAAGAACGGCCGAGCACCATGGTCGACGAAGTGATCCGCTGGGCTACGCCGGTCACGTCCTTCCAGCGCACGGCTCTCGAGGACGTCGAGCTCGGGGGCGTTCAGATCAAGGCCGGACAGCGAGTCGGCTTGTTCTATGCCAGCGCCAATCACGACGAAGACGTCTTCGAGGACCCGCACAAGTTCAACATCCTGCGCGACCCGAACCCGCACCTGGCCTTCGGTGGACACGGCGCGCATTACTGCATCGGCGCCAACCTCGCGCGCACCGAGATCCGGATGATCTTCGACGCTCTGGCCGACTACGCCCCCAACATCGTCCGGACGGGTGAGCCATCCCGGCTGCGCTCCGGCTGGCTCAACGGCATCAAGGAACTGCCCGTCAACTACTCCTAGAGGAGTAGATGGCGGAGCCACCGCTAGTCGTTCTCAGTTGTCCCCTGAGCTCGGGTCGATATCGCTGCGACAGCAAAATTGACCAGCGTTCCAACCAACGCTCCACCTACGACAACCGTGCCGAAAATGGCGACGACCCATTCCATCGGGCCAAACGTTGAAGTGTCCGCCTTGAAGGCGAACACGGTGGTCACCGCCCATGCGGCCACCAACGCTGAAATCTTCCACCGGCGAAGCCAACGGGACCGATATGCCGCGAATTCATTCGAGACTGTAGGCGGCCCCGAGAAAACGGGTTGGTCATCGCCTTCTGAATGGGTCAAGCCTTGAAGGTCTTCGACAATCTTAGGAACCAGCTCGGTCTGTTCGACCGCCGCCATCGCCGCCGTGTCGCCCAAATCGTCGATTGGAAGGTCCGGACGGGCATCGGTTTCGACAGTCTCAAAACCTGCCTCAGCCTGCATGGCCAGAAGCCTGAACAAGACGCCCTCTTGTTCGTCAGGCGTCAACTGTCGCCAAACGTTCGCGACCGACACAGCGTCCCCGTTTCGCGATGCCGTCAGCAGGGAGTTCAGGTTCTGGTGCTCCGAGGGTTCCATCATGCTGAGCCTAGTTCTCTGAACGGACGCATTGCGGCCCGGATAAACCGCTTCGCCCCTTCTAGTTCTCTGCAAATGCACTATCTGCTGTTCGCCGTCTCAACCAGCAGGTCCGACAAATGACCGCCGTTAGGAAGTCCTTTCGCTTTCGTTGCACATCATCGACATTGAACCGGGTAATCCTCAGTTGCATCTGCACGAAGAACAAGACATCGATTTCGAGGGGGAACACCATGGGTGGCGAAGACATTCGCAACAAGGCCGAGGAACTCAAGGGCGCAGCCAAGGAAAAGTTTGGCGACGCAACTGACAACGAGGACCTCCAAGCCGAGGGTGCTGCGGAGAAGGCCAAGGCCAACGTGAAGCAGACGTTTGAGGATGGCAAGGACAATCTTGAAGACGCGACGGACGCCGCGGCGGACAAGGTCAAGAGCACCTTCGACCGGTGACCTGGCCACTCAAGCCGCCCCGCTGGTTCGCGGGGCTTCAGGCGTTCGAGCGCGGGCTCGACCATGAGTCGGGCATCTGCTTGCTCAATGCCTCGATCCCCGACGCCAAGGCCATGGGACCTCTGCGGGAGGCGGTGGATCCGAATGACGACGCCGCTGCCTAAGGAGGATGAACTGCTGACGTCGTCGATCGTGCAGGTCTTTGCGGTCTCGGACGCCCACGCGCAAGAGCTGATCGTGGGGTTGCTGAGCGGAATAGCGGACATGACTGTCCGCGCGGCGTCGAACGGACCCGAACTCTTGGTGACAACGACATGCGTCGATGACGTTCAGGCCACGTCGATATTCCGGCTAGTGACATCAATCGATTTCAACGCGCGGCTCCTCCATGCGACCAATCAACCGACGAGTTCGCTCGTCGCATAACCGGGCGCCTGGGGCCGGTTTTCTGCACATTGGCTACACAGCCGACGACCAGCACTAAGGCCGCACGTTCGCTACTCCATAAATGTGCTGTTCAGGCGGCATCTCGTTCTGGTGGAGCCAGGGGGACTCGAACCCCCAACCCCCTGCTTGCAAAGCAGGTGCGCTACCAATTGCGCCATGGCCCCGCGCGGTGCCGCCGGACGGTCAGACCTCGTCAGAAGCCTTCGCCCACGGATCGACCGGCTTTGTCTGCTGGTTCTTCCTATTAACGGCGAACACGGCTGCGCCGATCGCAGCGGCGAGCAATAACAGTTTCTTCATGAGAGCCTCCCGCGCCCGGTTGTCTGCTGAGTGGGCCTAGATGGACTTGAACCATCGACCTCTTCCTTATCAGGGAAGCGCTCTAACCGAGCTGAGCTATAGGCCCGCAACAGCGCGCAACATTACCGCAGCGAACACCGCTCGTCCGAATCGGCCTCCCGCCGGAAATTCAGTCGTCGGTGAAGGTCGCTTCGACGCCACCAAGCAGCGCCGCGGCCAGGTTGAACAGGTGTGCGCCGACAGTGGCCAAGGCGGTCATCAGGATCACGTTGATGCCCGAGACGATGAGCGTTCCGCCCACCATGCGCGTAAATCCCAGGTAATCCCTGATATCGAATGACGCCGAATCATCACTCAGCAGCGCGGCCACATTCTGGTTGATCTCGCTCCAGACCCCAGTGATGGACAACACCATCCAGAAGCTCGCGGCAGCGACGGTCGTCACAATCATCAACGCCACCGAGACGACGAACGCGAGCCGCGTAACCGAGTACGGCTCGACCCGTACAAGACGCAATCCAGTGCGTCCTCTGATCGTCGGGCCATGTGACCCACTGGTCGCGGGCACAGCGGCCGGAACAGGCGGCGGCTCCGGCATCGGCCGTGCTGGGACTGGCGCGATCGCCTCGGTCGGCTCACCCCGCTCGTCGCCGTTCGGGTCTTCCTTGATCGCCGGGATCAGGGACGTCGAGTCCGGCGAATCACCCATTGTGTGCGCGTAGTCCCGCTTGGACAGGGCTGGCACGTCGACGGAGTCCTTGCCCCGACGGAACAAGCTCACGCCGGCGCTTCCTCTCCGACGGCCTCCGGTGCACCGGCTTCGCCGGCCGCAGTGTCATCGGTCACTGACTCATCCGCCGGGACGTCCTCGGCCTCTGACAGCTCGACGCCAGGGAGTTCAGCGTTGCGGGCGATGGTCACCACGCGGTCGTCCCCCTTGAACTTCACGAAGCTCACACCCATCGTGCCACGGCCCTTGGCCGGAACTCCGGACACGAGGCTGCGGGTCACCTGCCCGCCCTGCGTGATCGAAATGACGTCGTCGCTGTCCTTCAAGACAAGGCCGCCGACGAGCTCGCCGCGCTTCTCGGTGATCTCCATCGCCTTGATGCCCAAGCCGCCACGGCCCTGCAGCCGGTACTTGTCGATCGACGTCTTCTTGGCGAAGCCGCCGTCGGTCACGGTGAAGACGAAAAGCTCATCGTCGCCCTCGGCCGCGTCCGCATCGCGGTGGATCACGGTCATCGACAGCAGCTGATCGTCGGAGCGGAACTTCATCCCGGTGACGCCCGACGTCGCCCGGCCCATCGGCCGGAGCTGTGCGTCGTCGGCGCGGAACCGGATGGCCTGCGCCTTGCGCGAGATCAGCAGCAAGTGGTCCTCCGGCGACACCAGTTCAGCACCGATCAGCTCGTCGTCCTCGTCCCGGAAGTTGATCGCGATGACCCCGGCCTGACGCGGGCTGTTGTAGTCGGTGAGCCGCGTCTTCTTGACGAGGCCGCGCTTCGTGGCGAGGACCAAGTAGGGCGCCTGCTCGTAGTCCCGGATGGTCAAGACCTGGGCGATCTGCTCATCCGGCTGGAACGAAAGGAGTCCGGCGACGTGCCCTCCCTTGGCGTCGCGACCTGCCTCGGGCAGCTGGTAGGCCTTGGTCCGGTAGACCCGGCCGGCGGTGGTGAAGAACAGGATCCAGTGGTGGCTCGTGGTGGGGAACAGGTGCTCCACGTAATCGCCGTCGCGTAGCTGCGCGCCCCGGACGCCCTTGCCACCGCGGTTCTGCACCCGGTACAGGTCGGTTTTGGTCCGCTTGGCGTACCCGCCCGCGGTGATCGTGACGACGACCTCCTCGTCGGGGATCAGGTCCTCGTCGGATAGGTCACCGTCGGCCGGGATGATGTGCGATCGACGGTCGGTGCCGTACTTCTCGACGATCTCGGTCAGTTCGTCTGAGACGATCTGACGCTGACGCTCCGGCTTGGCGAGGATGTCCTTGTAGTCGGCGATCTCCTGCTCGAGCTCAGCAAGGGTGTCCATGATCTTCTGGCGCTCGAGGGCTGCGAGCCGGCGCAACTGCATCTCGAGGATTGCGTTGGCCTGGGGCTCGTCGATCTCGAGCAGTTCGATCAGGCCGGTGCGCGCCTCATCGACCGTCGGACTGCGCCGGATCAGCGCAATGACGTCGTCGAGATGGTCGAGGGCCTTGGCATAACCGCGGAAGATGTGCGCCTTGTCCTCGGCCTGGTCCAAGAGGTACTGCGTGCGACGCTGGATGACCTCGACCTGGTGGGTGATCCAGTTGCTGATGAAACCGTCCAGCGTCAGGGTGCGCGGCACCTCGTCGACGAGCGCCAGCATGTTGGCACTGAAGTTGGTCTGCAGCTCGGTGTGTTTGTAGAGGTTGTTGAGCACGACGCGGGCGATCGCGTCCTTGCGGATCTCGATCACGATGCGGCGTCCCACACGTGACGAGGTCTCATCACGGAGATCGGAGATGCCCTGGATGCGTCCGGCGTTGACCAGGTCTGCGATCTTGCGCATCAGGTTGTCGGGGTTGACCTGGTAGGGCAGGCCGGTCACGACGAGCTGGATCTTGCCCTTGGTGTCCTCCTCGATGGACACGATCGCGCGCATCGTGATCGAGCCCCGGCCAGTGCGGTACATGTCCTCGATGCCCTTGGTTCCGACGATCAGCGCGTCGGACGGGAAGTCGGGACCCTGGACGCGTTCGATCAGCGCTTCGAGAAGCTCTTCCTTGCTGGCGTCAGGGTTTGCCAGTGCCCACTGGGCTGCATCGGCCACCTCGCGCAGGTTGTGCGGCGGGATGTTCGTGGCCATGCCGACGGCGATGCCGGCCGAGCCGTTGACCAACAGGTTGGGGATGCGCGACGGGAGAACCGTCGGCTCCTGGGAGCGGCCGTCGTAGTTGGGGCGGAAGTCGACGGTGTTCTTGTCGATGTCGCGCACCAACTCAATGGCGATGGGCGCGAGCCGGCATTCGGTGTAACGCATGGCGGCCGCACCATCGTCGCCTGGCGAACCGAAGTTGCCCTGTCCGTCGATCATCGGAGCACGCATGACCCACGGCTGCGCCAGACGTACGAGCGTGTCGTAGATCGCTGTGTCGCCGTGCGGGTGGTACTGACCCATGACGTCACCGACGATGCGCGAGCACTTGCTGAATCCGCGGTCCGGTCGGTAGCCGCCGTCGAACATCGCATACAGAACGCGGCGGTGCACCGGCTTGAGGCCGTCGCGGACGTCGGGCAGGGCGCGCGACACGATGACGCTCATCGCATAGTCGATGTACGAGCGCTGCATCTCGTCCTGCAGCTCGACCGGTTCAGTCCGGTCGTGTTCGATCGGGGTTTCAGTCACTGAAGTCCTCCGGCGAGGTGGTTCGGCTAGATGTCAAGGAACCGCACGTCCTTTGCGTTGCGCTGGATGAAGGAACGCCGCTGCTCGACGTCCTCGCCCATCAGGGTGGAGAACACCTCGTCGGCCTGCGCGGCGTCGTCGAGGGTCACTTGCAGCATCAGCCGACCGGCGGGGTTCATCGTGGTCTCCCACAGCTCATCGGCATTCATCTCACCGAGCCCCTTGTAACGCTGGACGGGGTTCTCCCGGGGCAGCTTCTTGCCCTGCTCCAGGCCGTCTCGCGTGAGCAGCTCACGCTCGGAGTCGGAGTAGACGAACTCGTGCTCGTGCGGCTTGTTCCAGCGGATGCGGTAGAGCGGCGGCTGCGCCATGTAGACGAAGCCGTGCTCGATCAGCGGCTTCATGAACCGGAACAGCAGCGTGAGCAGCAGCGTCCGAATGTGGTGACCGTCGACGTCCGCGTCCGCC
>DATLCL010000321.1:0-5553 GCA_035526415.1 Aeromicrobium sp. | reverse complement strand
GGGATGGTCGACACCTTCCTCTTCCTGACACTGGCCCGCACCGGAGACCAGCTCCAGGGCATCAAGAAGGGCATCCTCGAGATCGCCGACGTCATCACCGTCAACAAGGCCGATGGCGAGCGCGAGCAGGAGGCCGAATCGACGGCGAAGGATCTCGCTGGGGCCCTGCGCCTGGTCTACGCCGGGACCCACACCTGGGTGCCGCCAGTGCTGACGTGCTCGGCACTTGAGCACCGTGGGATCGACGTTGTCTGGGACCGGATCATTCAATACCGCGAGTTCCTCGGAGAACAAGGGCTCCATGACAAGCGCGCTCAGCAGCAGCTCGACTTCATGTGGGCGCTGGTGCGCGAGGAGCTCGACCACCGGCTCCGCACGGACGCTGATGTCGCGCAGGTGCGTGCGGCTGTTCGGGAGGATGTCCTGGCCGGTCGACTCCCCGCCGTCGCGGCCGCAGACCGCATTCTGCAGGCATACGATTCCTGAATTTCGGTCGACCTAGTTCCCATGAACTAGTTCTTTCGGGTACGCTCGGTGACACCGATTTGGCGGTCTCCCTCCGGGATGTGGGAGCCAGTCGTTCGGTACTTGGAGGGCCTGGCGTCTCGGGGGGATGCTGGGCCCTCCCTTATGTGCAGAAGCCGCAGATGCAGCTCAGTCGCGCTGGGCCCAGGCCTGATTCCAGCCGGTGACTTCGTCAGCCTTGCGTGCGGCCGGGCCGGTGTAGATCGCCGACGGACGGATGAGTCGGCCGGTCTGGAACTGCTCGAGGATGTGGGCGCTCCAGCCCGCGGTACGGGCCGACGTGAACATCGCAGTGAACATGTTCGGTGGGACTTCGGCGAAGTCGAGGACGATGGCGGCCCAGAACTCGACGTTCGTCTCGAGGACTCGGTCCGGGCGACGCTCGCGCAGCTCGGCCAACGCGGCCTGCTCCAACGCCTCGGCGACCTCGGCGCGCGGCGCATTGAGCTCGCGCGCCGTGCGGCGCAGCGTGCGGGCGCGCGGGTCCTGGGCGCGGTAGACGCGATGGCCGAAGCCCATCAGCCGCTCCCCGGAGTCGAGGACGCTCTTGACATAGCCGACTGCGTCGCCGGACTTCTCCACCTCGGAGATCATGTGCAACACGCGCGACGGCGCGCCGCCGTGCAGTGGGCCGGACATCGCGCCGACCGCGCCGGACAGCGCCGCTGCGACGTCCGCGCCCGTTGAAGCGATGACGCGGGCGGTGAACGTCGAGGCGTTCATGCCGTGCTCGGCGGCCGAGACGAAGTATGCGTCGATGGCCTTGGCGTGGTCGGGGTTCACTTCACCGCGCCACCGCATGAGCATCCGCTCGACGATCGTGTCGTATTCGTTGATGCGGGCCTCTGCGACTGCCGGCCGGCCGATGCCGCGGGCGGCCTGGGCGACGTAGGAGAGCACCATGACAGCCGTGCGGGCAAGGTCCGCGCGGACTTCTGCCGGGTCCTCGATGTCGTACAGCTGGCGAAGGCCCCAGTACGGAGCGGTCAGGGCGATGGCGCTCTGGACGTCGGCACGAATGTCGCCCGAGTGCACGGGAATGGGGAACGGTTCGGCTGGCGGTAGGCCCGGTTCGTAAGCGCCGTCCACCAGCAGGCCCCACACTCGACCGAACGGCACCCGGCCGACGAGGTCGTCGATGTCGACGCCGCGGTACCGGAGTGCAGAACCCTCTTTGTCCGGCTCTGCGATCTCGCTCTCGAACGCAATAACACCTTCAAGGCCGTGGTGCACTACGACGCCGTCAGTCATGGGCGTCATTCTGCCGTGTGCTGTGTCTCCGGCCCGCACCGAGGTGGGCCACTACCGTGAGAGCCATGGAGTCTCCCGACCTGGCCGCAATCCGGCGCGAATACACCGCGCGAGGCCTGACCGAGGACGAGGCGGGGGATGACCCCCTCGTCCTGCTGCGACGGTGGATAGACGAGGCCGTTGCGGCCGGTATCGACGACCCGAGCGCCATGGCGCTGGCGACGGCCGATGCGCGGGGCCGCCCGTCCGTGCGCACCGTGCTGCTGAAGGGCCTCGACATCGACGGCGCGGTCTTCTACACGAACCTCGAGTCCCGCAAGAGCCGCGAACTGAACGCGAACCCGCACGCCGCGGCGATGCTGCTCTGGCGGCCGCTGCAGCGCCAAGTGCGGATCGAGGGGCCTGCGCTACCGGTCTCCGACGACGAAGCCGACCGCTACTTTGCGTCTCGCCCGCGCGGAGCCCAGATCAGCGCGGCTGCGTCGCACCAGTCCGAACCGATCGGGAGTCGCGACAGCTTGGAACGCCAGTACACCGAGGTCGAGCGGGCTCACGCCTCCGGCGACATCGCGCGGCCGACGTTCTGGGGCGGTTACCGGCTGGGGTTCGACTCCGTCGAGTTCTGGCAGGGAAGGCCCAACCGGCTGCACGATCGCATCCTCTTCGTTCGCGGGCCCGGGGGCTGGCACCGGGATCGGCTCCAGCCGTAGGTCGGCCTCGCCGTTCCGCGTCAGGCGGAGACGATCTGCCCGCCGTCCACGGCGACTGGCATTTCGGCGAGCGGTCTGGGTGCTGGACCCCGCACCACCGAGCCGTCGTCAATCGAGTACTTGCTGCCGTGACACGGGCAGTTGATCGTGCCGTCGGCCACCGTCGAGACGATGCAGCCTGCGTGGGTGCACACGGCAGTGAACCCCTTGAACTCGCCCTTCTTGGGCTGGGTGATGACGACTTTCTTGTCCTTGACCACGAGGCCGCCCCCGACGGGCACATCGGCGGCGGCTGCGATCGAGCTGGCGGCCCCACCAGACGTGTCGGCTCCTGTTGGCTTCTCGGTTGTGGGCGAATCGACCGACGTGTCGTACACCGAGCAACCGGTGAGGGTGACGACGCCGGCCGCGAGACAGGCGTCGACGACGACGGTCCGGCGGCTGACTCCGGGTTGGGATCCGACGAGCTGGTCCGTCATGATTTGGCCTCGTTTCTGGGGAGCGGGCGAGCGTGGGCGAGGCGTCAGAAAATGACGCCGAAGGTGGTGAAGAACCACAGCGACGAGGTGGCCCACAGGACGGTCAAGGTCGCGAAGAGAGCTGCACCGGCCACCGGCAGGGCCCACCCCGGTGAGTCGTCGGTGCTGAGCAGCAGCATCTTCATCGTGAAGACACCGTAGAAGAACGTTCCTGCCAGTGAGTGCAACAGCACGCGCGCGTCGGTGGCCATGAACCCGGCGATGTACAGGCAGTGCGCCGCGACCGGGACGCTCGTCGCGACGGCTGCGCGTCCCGACCAACGGTGCAGGAAGGCCGCGTACTGGCCGCCGCGCTGGATCTTGCCGTAGATCATCAGTGCTGTGACCACTTGGACCATCGCCAGGACGAGCACGAGCGACGCCATCCACGCCTTGACGGCAAGAAAGCTGGAGAAGCCCGCGACATTGATTGCGACCTTCCCCGGCGGATGGACGGCTCCGTACGTGCCGATGCCGACCGACACCAGGGCGCCGATCGCCATGGCCATCAAGACCGCGGATTGCGGGCTCAGCTTCTGGTCTGGGGCTTGGGCAGTGGCCATCTCCGGATCCTCCTCGGACTCAGCGCGTCTCACCGGTCACGAGGTCGGCCTCGCCGGTCTTGAGGTCAAGGGTCGGTGCGGGCGCCTTGGTTCCGTTCGTGTTCGCAATGCCGACTTGGCGTCCGTCAGGAAGGATGATCCAGCCGATCGTGGTCTTGTCGTCCTTCTTGCGGTACAGCCCGGCCGGCGGTTCCGCACGGTCGATGTTGAAGTCGAACTCGTAGTCACCCACCACAGCGACACCGGCGACACTGTTCCGGTTGACGTCGGCATAGACCGTAGCGTCGCCCTTCGGTGCTTCAAGCGTCACGTGACCGCTGACTTCGGTGCCGGTGAGCCAAGCCTCTGTGGAGCGACCGTCACACAGGTAACCGACGGCCTTGCCATCCTTGACAGCGATGGCGACGGCCATCTTCTCGGCTTCGTCCTTGCCGGCGAACACGGACGTCGGGAGCACTCGTGGCCTGGTGGCGCCCGGCGCTGACGCCTGGTTGGGAATCAGCGCGTCATTCAGCGACAGAACGAGGACGAGCGCCCCCAAGACGACGACGAGGGTGATGAGAGGGCCGCGGTGCTTCACTGTTGATCCCTTGAGGAGAGTGCCTGGCTCTTAGCGGAGTCCTTCCGCCCACTGCGACTCACCCTAGGGAACGGGTCGACCGTGCGTCGGTAGAAGTCCCGAAATTCTGGTGACGGTTTCGGGCGCGGCTACACGTGGCCGAGGATGCCGGCGGCCAGCCCTAGCGCAGCGCAGACACCCAGGATCCGGAGGACGCGCCAACCGCGAAGCACGAGAACGAACCCGACGACGGCGATCGCGGCAACCCATCCGTGGAGGCTGGAGAGGACGGGCACATCCAGGCGCGCCCATCCCCAAGCGTGCCGGCTCAGGTCGCCGAACAGCGTGTGGAGGGCGAAGTACAGCGCAAGACTCGCGATGACGCCGACGACAGCGGCCGTGACACCTGCCAACGCCGAGCGCAGCCCGGCGAGATGCTGGAGTCGCTCGACGTAGGGGGCCCCCACGGCAATGAAGAGGAACGACGGTGTGAACGTCACCCACGACGTGATCAGCGCAGCCGAGATGGCCAGGACCCACGGGTCAGCATCGCCGGCATGGCGGAAGGCCCCGACGAATGCCACGAACTGGACCACCATGATCAGCGGGCCGGGCGTCGTCTCGGCGAGGGCCAGGCCGCGGACCATGTCCGTGGCGGTCAGCCAGCCGTAGTGCGCGACTGCCTGCTGGGCGACGAACGCGAGGACCGCGTACGCGCCACCGAACGTGATGAGCGCGGACCCGGAGAAGAACAGGCCCTCATCGACGATGACGCTGTCGCGACCGAACACCAGCGCGGCGATGGCGACCGGAGCCAGCCACAGCGGGATGCCGGTCACGAGCAGTAGCAACGTCCGACGACCGGACGGTGGCGGAACCGGCGCGGCGTCATCGATGGCGTTGGCCGCTGCGGTGTCGGGGTAGCACTTGCCCAAGGCCCATCCAGCGAGGCCGGCGGTGAGGACGACCAGCGGGAAGGGGACGCCGAAGCCCGCGATCGCCACGAACGCTACGACCGCGATGGCGACCCAGCCCGGATGCGTCAGGCTGCGTCGTCCGATGCGGATCAACGCGTCGACGACGATCGCGATGACGGCCGGCGCCAGCCCCAGGAAGAGTGCCTCGACGACCTCGGTGTCACCGGCGGTGACGTAGACGGCGGACAGCGCGAGCATCGTCACGACACCGGGGAGGACGAACAATGTCCCGGCGATCAGCGCGCCGCGTAGGCCATGCAGGAGCCAGCCGATGTACGTCGCCAGTTGCTGCGCTTCGGGCCCGGGGAGGAGCGTGCAGTAGGAGAGCGCGAACAGGAAGCGCCGTTGGCTGATCCAGCGGTGCTCGTCGACCAACGATCGCTGCATGACCGCGATCTGCCCGGCCGGCCCGCCGAACGTCTGCAAGGAGATCGCCGCCCACGCCTTGGT
>DATLCL010000320.1:0-5104 GCA_035526415.1 Aeromicrobium sp. | reverse complement strand
GACACGGTTGTTCTCGCGGGAATGCGCGATGACGCGCAGCCAGCCTGGCGCGGCAACAGCGAGGGGTTCTTGTTCCGGAGCGCCGACGCGATCTCAGGCCAGTTCGGCCTGTACAGCTGCGACGCCGGCGGCGGCTCGCGCACCCTCGTCGCCGCCAACGGCGAACAACCCGCTGTGCTGCGCGCCTAGCGCAGAGTCGCGACGCTTGGCGTAAAGATCACGCCGAGGGAGTCCTGCACGTGTTCCACCTCGAGTTGAGGCGTCGCCGCCGGACGAGGAATGGGAGCGGGAGGAGAAGTCGGGCGGGACCGTCGCGGAACATCGCTTCGCGTTTCGGTGGACATCGCTCGAGTTCGTTGCCCAGGTGCTGTGGCCGGCTCAGGCGATGTGGATCGCCTCGGCCATGATGTTGGCGAAGCCAAGGAGGGGTAGCCATTGAGCGCGGGTGTCGAGAAGCACTACTCGGAGTCTGAGTCGCTCGTCGAGATAATCGCGGCTTCGTTGCGCGCGGTCGGCATCGATCCCGAGCAGGTTTCGACGGCCGATCTGGCGCCGGTGGATGAGTTCCACATTCGAGGACGGGTGGCAACGCTGGCGCTCGCCGACGCCATGGGCGTCGACGCGGAGACGTCGGTTCTCGACATCGGAAGCGGTCTCGGCGGTGCGGCCAGGACGCTGGCCGAGGTACATGGCTGCTCCGTTACCGGCATCGACTTGACACCTTCCTTCTGCGCCGCCGCGTCCGAGCTGTCGCGCTGGACACGACTCGATGAGCGAACCACCTTCAGAGTTGGCGATGCCTGTGCGTTGCCGTTCGATGACGGCACCTTTGACGCCGCCATGACGATCCATACCGTCATGAACATCGCTGACAAGCCGGCCGTGTACCGCGAAGCCCGCCGAGTACTGAAGCCGGGCGGAGTGTTCGCCGCCTATGACGTTCTCCAAGGTGAAGGTGGCGACGTGCTGTTTCCGGTTCCTTGGGCCCGCGATCCATCGATCAGTCATCTGGTGACCCCCAGCGAGATGCGCGAACTACTGGCGGCCGCGGGCTTCGAACTACTGGCCGAAACGGATTCGACGGAGGAGAGCCTGAACTGGTTCCAGCAGCTCTCGGCACGCATCGCGGAACACGGTCCGCCCCCCATCAGCTTCGGGGTGTTCCTGGGCGCCGACTTCTCAGATATGGCCGCGAACCAAGTCGCCAACCTCACTCAACGTCGCATCCGAACCGTCAGCTATCTCTGCCGCGGCTGACGCCGGACAGACGGGCAGCGAATTGATGCGTGAATCGACGGCGTTGGCGTGAGCGACCGGTCGCGGCTGAGGACTCGTCACGCCGACCGACTACGAGCATCTCGCCGCCCGTTACGACGACCACGCGTGGACGCGCTCCGCATCGAGCTGTCGGACTGCGAAGCCCTTCCGCATGAAACGCAACTAATGGTTGCGTGTCCGTGATTCTTCGGTTACGGTCATGCGCAACCAACGGTTGCAGGAGGCTTTGGTGGAGTACGGAACTATCGAGCGGGAGATCTACGTCGAGGCGTCGCCGGACGTCGTGTTCGACGTCGTCAGCAGCCCGTCGCACGTCCAGCAGTGGTGGCCGGACGAGGCCAACTACGAGCCGGTGCCGGGTGCGGACGGCGAGATCGTCTTCGGCGATCGCAATGCCGGCGGAGCGGTGGCGTCGTTCACGGTCGTGGACGCTGATCCACCGCGGCTCTTCTCGTTTCGCTGGACCCACCCCGAGGGTGAGCCCGCGGTTGCGGGAAACTCGCTGCTCGTCACCTTCGAGCTGTCGCCATCCCGGGGCGGGACGCTCCTGAAGATGACGGAGAGCGGCTTCCGGGAGATGGGCTGGGAGGTCGCCGTGCTGGAGGAGCAGTACCGCGAGCACATCACCGGCTGGGAGTTCTACCTCCCCCGGTTGGTCGAGTACCTCGGCGTCCTCGATCGGCACTCGTGAGCTTCCGAACGGCGAGGAGGACGGCGACCGTCGACGACGATCTCTGGTCCGCGATCGGAGACCCGACACGACGCCGGATCATCGATCTGTTGCTGGCCGCCGGCGACGGCACCGCCACCAACCTCAGCGAGCGCCTGCCCATCACCCGGCAGGCGATCGCCAAGCACCTCGGCGTCCTGGAACGCGCCGCCCTGGTGCGAGGGACCTCCAGCGGGCGGGAGAAGCGGTATCAGGTCGACGACGCGCAGTTGCGCCGCGCCGCCGCGCAGCTCAGCTCGGTCGGCATCGCGTGGGACGCCCGGCTGCAGCGGATCAAGCACCTGGCCGAGGCCATCGAGCGACGGTCGAAGCGCTGAGCCACACCGCCTGAGTCACAGCGTCCGTCGCCATGGTCTCAGGGGCGGACCAAGACAACGAGAACAAGGAGAAACAGCACATGTTCGACATCCTCCACAGGGTCGGAGTCAAGACCGACTCGCCCGACAAGGTCTACGAGGTGCTCACGTCGGTCGACGGGCTCGCCGGCTGGTGGACCACCGACACCAAAGGGAGCGCCGAAACCGGCGGCATCCTCGAGTTCCGGTTTCCGCCCGGCGGCTTCGACATGAAGGTCGTCGACCAGCAGCCTTCCGAGCGGGTGGTGTGGGAGGTGGTCGAGGGCCCCGCGGAGTGGGTCGGCACCACCATCGACTGGCACCTCCGCCAGGACGGCGAGCACACGATGGTGCTCTTCAAGCACAAGGGGTGGAAGGAGCCCGTCGAGTTCATGCATCACTGCAGCACCAAGTGGGCGACCTACCTGCTGAGCCTTAAAGCCCTTGTCGAGACGGGTCAAGGAGCGCCATCACCGCGCGATGTGCACATCGCCTTCCCCGACTGAGACAAGGGCTACCCCTCGTCAGCACCCGCACGGTCGGGCACAGCCTTGCGCTGGTGACGTTCGAGCGTCTGCGAGCCACGGGAGAAATCTGCGCGCCGTGAGGATCTACCGTCGGCGCATGCTTATCGGCGCGCACGTCAAGACGGATGACCCGATCGCCGCGGCGGAGGCGACGGGCTCGGACCTCGTGCAGATCTTCCTGGGCGATCCGCAGAGTTGGAAGAAGCCCGCGCCTCGTGCCGATGCCGAGGCACTTCGGCGCTGGGACGTCCCCGTGTATGTGCATGCCCCGTACGTCGTGAACCTCGCATCGCCGAACAACCGGATCCGGATCCCGAGTCGCAAGATCCTCCAGCAGGCTTGTGACGGCGCGGCAGAGATCGGGGCTGCCGCGGTAGTCGTGCACGGGGGCCATGTCGAGGCCTCGGACGAGGACAGTGATGGGTTCGGGCGTTGGGTGAAGGCACTGGAACAACTCGAGAGCTCGGTACCGTTGCTCTTGGAGAACACCGCCGGCGGTGAACATGCGATGGCTCGGAAGTTCGACACGATCGCCCGCCTGTGGGACCACATCGAGCCGTTCGGCGTGGGGTTCTGCCTCGACACCTGCCACGCTCACGCCGCCGGCGAGTCGGTCGTTGACGCCGCTGAGCGCATCCTCGCGATCACCGGGCGCATCGACCTGGTGCACTGCAACGACTCGAAGGACGCCCACGGCTCCGGGCGGGACCGCCACGAGAACCTCGGCAAAGGCACCATTGCCACGCAGGCCCTCGCGGAGGTGGTGCGGCGAGCCGGCGCCCCTGTCGTCTGCGAAACGCCGGGCGATGGCATCGCCGCCGACATCGAGTTGCTCCGGTCGACCCTGCGCTGACGATCGCCTACTGATAATCGGCAGCGACGAGGATTACGGCGAGGCACCGCGGGCGCGTCCCGTCGAGCCGCTGCCAGATCGGCGCCGCTTCTTTCAACGATGCGGCGGACGAGTGGGCGCACCGCGATGGGGGAAGACTCCGGCATGACGATGCTCGCCAAGGTGATGCCGGTCCTCGACGGGACCGACACCCTGTACGTGGCCATCCGTTCAGCGTCCGGCCCGCACGTCACGCCCGAGCTGTTCACAGTCTCGGGCGGCCGCATCCTCTGCCTGACGTCAGCGGCGGCCCTCAAGACGCGACGTTCCAAGAACGGAGGCTTGGTGGGACTGTGCGCGTCGTCGGCGACCGGGTCTGTCGTGCTGACAGGATCGGTGGAGGTCGTGGATCCCACGTCCCTCCGGTCGGCCTTAGCGGCCCCGTCGGCTGCGCTGCAGGCGCCACTCGGGGTGGCGCGGTTCGTACGGGACAACGTTTCCGAGATGGTCGGGGCCACCATCGACACCATGGCCGGGCGGCTCGGCCGCCCGCTGCCGCCCCATCGTGTGGTGCTCGCCTTCACACCGAAGGCCGCGCTCGTCACCGAGGCGGGTGCTGTGCGATTCGACGAGGGCTGGGACGTCGTCGCGGAGCCGGGGACAACCGCACTCGATGACGGCGACGAACCGCCGCCGATCCACCTGACCGAGATTCCTGGTGAGCTCGGCGACCTCGCAGTCTCGGGACCCGCCGTCGTCGGCTGGTTCCGCACGGAGGGGGCACCCATCGCCCTGCCGGTCCAATGGGACGCCGACCAACTGGTGGCCAGGCTCCCCTTGGCCGTCTTCGAAGCGTGTGGCGCTTCGATGTCCGGGCCCGCGTGCATCACCTTCGACGGTTGGACCGGGTACGGGCCGTCCGGCAAGCAGGGCGTCATGCTCCGCGGCGCAGGCACAGCTAGCCGCGACGGTGAGACCGTGCGGATCACGATGGAGATCGGCCGCGCCAGCTACTGGGACGGAACCGAAACGGGCACCGTGGACGTCGCCGACGGCGCCTGATGGCACGCAGCGCTTTCCAGCCCTGAAAGAGCCGGTGCCCACGTCATCAGGTGACGCGGCGCACCGGTGGATCGCGGGATACGGCACGGGCCAGGGATCGCCGAAGTCTGTCGGACTGCGTGGTGACCGTCGGTCATGGAGGATGGAGCCGATGACCTGGTCACCGACGCTGGCGACGATCGAGCCTTTCGTCAGCGAGGTCGTCGATACCTTCGGCCTCGGTGTGCGCCGCGACGTCACCGTGGGTGTGCTCATCGGCAGCACGAACCGGCTCTGGAAATTCGACGCCGGTGCGGCGAGCTTTGTCGTGAAGGAATTGAGCCACGATTCGGTCGAACAG
>DATLCL010000319.1:0-2110 GCA_035526415.1 Aeromicrobium sp. | reverse complement strand
TCGGTGACCATCCTGCGGGCGACGCAGTTCCACGAGTTCGCCGACCAGATGCTGCAAAGGGCCAGGGTCGGGCCGTTCATCGTCGTCCCGAAAATGAGGTCGGCAACGGTGGCGGCATCGGAGGTTGCAGCTGCGCTGGTGGATCTGGTGGAGGACCCTCAGCCGGGCACGGTTGAGATGGGTGGGCCCGAAGCGCACCAGATGCCCGAACTCGTGCGCCGCGTCGCTGAGGCTCGCGGCGTGCGCGCGAGGGTCGTGGCCGTGACCGTTCCCGGTGCTGCCGGAAAGGCAATGGCAGACGGCTCGCTCATCCCGAAAGACCCGTGGCGAACGGGCAATCAGAGCTTCGAAGACTGGTTGACCGTCATCGGTGGCTGAGCCAGCAATTCGGCGAGGTGGAGCGCCTGCACACCGGCCAGATCGTCGAGCTGCGTGCGGCAGCTGAAGCCGTCGGCGAGGAACACTGTCCCGGGCGCAGCGTCGCGCACGGCCGGAAGCAGCTGTGACTCGGCGACGGCGACCGACACGTCGTAGTGCCCCTTCTCGACGCCGAAGTTGCCAGCCAGCCCGCAGCACCCGGAGAGCCGCTCCACCGAAGCGCCGGTTCGGCTCAGCAGCATCATGTCCGCTTCGAAGCCCAAGACAGAGGCGTGGTGGCAGTGCGGCTGGACGACAATGGACGTGCCCGACAGGTCGGGCGGCTCGTATCCCTCGGTCCGGCGCAGTAGCTCGGACAGCGTGAAGACGCCGGCAGCGACGTCGACCGCTCGCGGGTCAGCAATGAGCTCGGCAGCGTCGGTGCGCAACACCGCTAGGCACGAGGGCTCCAGGCCGACTATCGGCACGCCGGCGGCGACGTAGGGGTGGAGCTGGTCGACGGCGGCACGCACGATGCCGCGCGCCTCGTCGAGCTGGCCGGTCGTGATCCACGTCAGGCCGCAGCAGGCCGACCGCGGAAGCACCTCGACGACGTAACCCGCAGACTCGAGCACGTTCACTGCCGCCAGTCCACCGGACGTCGAGAAGTACTCGGTGAACGTGTCGGCCCACAGCAGGACCCGTGGTCTCGGTACGCCGCCTTCGGCGGCTCTTCGACCATCGGCAACGGCCTTCGAGAAGCGCTTGGTGGCGAACCGCGGCAGGCTGCGCCGCTGGTCCACACCGGCCGCCCAGCGGGCTACGTGCGCAAGGCCCGGAACCCGAAGCCCGAGGTTTGCCAGCCACGCGATCGGCGACGTCAACCGCGCCCACCTCGGCAGGCGACCCAGCATGTAGTGGCTGCGCGGCCGCCACCTCCCGCGGTACGTCTGATTGAGAACTTCCGACTTGTAGGTCGCCATGTCGACGCCAGTCGGGCAGTCGCTTGCGCAGCCCTTGCAGGACAGGCAGAGGTCCAGCGCCTCGTGCACCTCCGGCGCCACCACACCACCCTTGATCAGCCGCCCGTCGATCGCCTCCTGCAGGACGCGGGCCCGGCCACGCGTCGAGTCCTTCTCATCGCGGGTGGCGATGAATGACGGGCACATGACGCCGGTCGGTGTGGTGCCGGCGACGCACTTGCCGACGCCGGTGCACCGATGGACGGCCGCGCCGAAGTCGCCGTCATCATGAGCGAAGCGCAGGGCAAGCGGTGCCGTCCCTTGGGCCGTGAGGATCCCCCGCCCCAGCGTCCGGAGGTCAGCGTCGATGGTCGCGGGTCGGACGAGAACTCCAGGATTCAGGAGGTCATTCGGATCGAACAGGCCTTTGACCTGCTCAAATAGGGAGATTGCGTCGGCCGAATACATCGCCGGCAGGAGTTCGGACCGCGCGCGTCCGTCACCATGCTCGCCCGACAGTGAACCGCCGTAGCCGGCCACGAGCGCGGCGGCTTCAGTGACGAAGTCGCGATAGATGCGGTGCCCCCCTTCGTCGTCCAGTGGGAAGTCGATCCGCACGTGGACGCAACCGTCGCCGAAGTGGCCGAACGGCTCACCGTGGACTTCGTGGTCGGCCAGCAGCCGCTCGAAGTCGCGCAGGTACTCGCCGAGCCGCTCTGGCGGAACGGCGGCGTCCTCCCACCCGGCGAGCGCCGGGCGGTCCCAGACGCGCGAGGCCAGCCCGGCGCCCT
>DATLCL010000295.1:0-39295 GCA_035526415.1 Aeromicrobium sp. | reverse complement strand
CGGACGACGTTGGCCATCACCTCGTTGGTCGCCCCGCAGCGGTCTCTACGGATATTTCAGGTCCCCGGCGATGGGACGCCAGCTCCGATGATCTGGCGCATGTTCGGGATTCGAAACGGAGCTCTGGCTGTGGGGCTGTGCAATCTCGATCAGTTCCGCTCGCCGCGACGATTCGTTGCCATCAACGTTCTCATCGATTTCATCGATGCCCTGGCGTTCATCGCCGCTGGGCGCCGCCGGGAGATCAGCCGCACAGGTCGCACAGTCACCACAGCCGTCGCACTTTCCGCCGTTGTCGCCGGAGCGGTCACCTACGCGAGCCTTCCACCCGACTCCACGCGCCCAGGCCACCACACGTCCTGAAGTTTGACCCGACCGGGCACACGAACCGCTACCAATAGGAGAGCAACAACATGTCGAGCCTGCAAAACATCACCGTCTTGGGGTCCGGAGTTCTCGGAGGCCAGATCGCATGGCACAGCGCGTACAACGGCAAGACCGTCATCGTGCACGATCCCTACGACGATGCGATCGAACGATGCCGGTCCGCGCACGATGCTTATGCCGCGATCTACCAGGCCGATCTCGGTGCGAGCGATGAGGCGATCGAATCGACGCGAGCCCGATTGACGTACCAGACCGACCTGGCCGACTCGGTGCGTGACGCGGACTTCGTGATTGAGGCCGTGCCCGAGATTCCCGATGTCAAACGTGCGGCGTACGAGGCAATGGCCGACCTTCTGCCGGAACACACGCTCATCGCGACGAACTCGTCGACCATGCTTCCACGGGTTTTTGCCGACGCGACTGGTCGGCCAGAGCGCTACTGCGCTCTTCACTTCGCCAACCTGATCTGGTTGATGAACATGGCGGAAGTGATGGCGCACCCCGGCACCTCGGACACAACCCTGACGGAGGTGACCGAGTTCGCAATTGAGATCGGAATGGTGCCAATCGCTGTCCGTAAGGAGCAGCCGGCATATGTGATGAACACCCTCAATGGGGCGCTCATCCATGCCGCGCAAAGCCTCGTCACGAACGGAGTTTCGACGCCCGAAGATATAGACCGCGTCCACATGAAGCTCAACCCTGGCGCACGGATCGGCATCTTCGGGTTGTTGGATGTGGTCGGCATGCGCACGTTGTACAACGTCCTGACTTCGCCATGGAGTGAGCAGAACGGTGATCCTGCACAGATGCGCGCAAACGCCGAGTACGTCAAGACGAACTTCTTGGACGCCGGCACGTTCGGCCGCGAGAACGGCTCGGGGTACTACGACTATCCGAATCCGACCTTCGAGCAGCCGGGGTTCCTCGATGTGCCGAGCCTGTCGGCGGTTCCCGACTTCGTGGCCGCGGTTTCCCCACGGGAAGGCTGGAGCGCAGAGTCGTGAGCATCATCTCGTCATACAAGGACGCACCGAACCGCACCGTCGAAGCGGGCGGCGTGACGTTTGCCTATCGCGACCTCGGCCCGAGGACCGGGGTCCCGGTCGTCTTCCTCGTGCACCTCGCGGCCACCATGGACAACTGGGACCCGCGGGTGATCGACGGGATCGCCGCTCACCGCCGGGTCATCACGTTCGACAACCGCGGCGTCGCGGGCTCGAGCGGAAAGACGGAGGACACCATCCAGGCGATGGCTGACGACGCCGTGGTCTTCATCCGCGCTCTCGGCCTGGAGCAGGTCGACCTGCACGGGTTCTCGATGGGCGGCATGATCGCGCAGTTGGTCGCGCGCGACGAGCCGGGGCTGGTCCGCAAGCTGATCCTCACCGGCACCGGTCCCGCCGGTGGTGAGGGCATCAAGAACGTCACATGGCTCTCGCACCTGGACACGCTCCGCGGACTCGCCACGCTCCAGGATCCCAAGCAGTTCTTGTTCTTCACCCGGACGGACGAAGGCAAGCGCGCCGGGAAGCTGTTCCTCGCCCGGCTCAAGGAGCGCAAGGCCGACCGCGACAAGCTGATCTCGATCCCGTCCTATGCCGCGCAGCTCAGGGCGATCCACCGCTGGGGCCTTGAAGCACCGCACGACCTCTCGAAGATCAGCCAGCCCGTGCTCGTCGCCAACGGTGAGAGCGATCGCATGGTGCCGACGAAGAACTCACACGACCTGGCCGCTCGCCTGCCTGACAGCGAGTTGGTGGTCTACCCGGACGCCGGCCACGGCGGGATCTTCCAGTACCACGACCAGTTCGTGACGAAGGCTCTGGAGTTCCTGGATCGCTAGCGCCTCGGACGGCAACGTCTACGTCGAGGAACGAATGTCGGATCCGACCTCTAGCGTCGCCGACATGGCGACTAAGAATGCGACGAAGCCCACCTACGCCTGTTCCGAGTGCGGCTGGACGGCCACCAAATGGATCGGCCGCTGCGGTGAGTGCCAGGCGTGGGGAACGGTCGACGAAGCGCGTCCCTTGCGCGCTGTTGGCCGGACCGTCGCAGTCGCCCCAGCGACCGCAGCCCAGCCGATCACCGACGTCCGGATGGAGACCGCTCACTCCGTCTCGACCGGCATCGGCGAACTCGACCGCGTCCTCGGCAGCGGCGCCGTGCCTGGCGGCGTCATCCTGCTCGCCGGTGAGCCGGGAGTCGGCAAGTCGACGCTGTTGCTGGCCATGGCGCATCTCTGGGCAGACGCCGGCCGCACGGTTCTGTACGTCTCCGGCGAGGAGTCGGCGGCGCAGGTGCGCATGCGGGCCGAGCGCACCGGAGCGCTGAACCCAAGGCTGTATCTCGCGGCCGACACCGATCTCGGCTCGATCCTGGGCACCATTGAGGCGCTCAAACCGTCGCTTCTGATCGTCGACTCGGTGCAGACCATCGGCTCGGCCGACGTCGACGGTGTCCCGGGGGGCGTCACGCAGGTCCGCGAGGTCGCCACCGCGATCATCGCCCGCGCCAAGGCGCTCAACCTGGCCACAGTCTTGGTCGGGCACGTCACCAAGGACGGCTCGGTGGCCGGCCCCCGCGTGCTCGAGCACCTCGTCGACACCGTTCTGACCTTCGAGGGGGATGCGTCCTCTCGACTCAGGTTCTTGCGAGCGACCAAGAACAGATTCGGAGCCATCGACGAGATCGGCTGCTTCGACCTAGTCGACGACGGCCTGGCCGAGGTGCCCGATCCGACCGGGCTCTTCGTCTCCCATCACGCTCAACCCGTCCCGGGAACCTGTCTTACCGTCGCGATGGAGGGTCGCCGCCCACTGCTGGCCGAGGTCCAGGCGCTGACGGTCCCGACAACCAACCCGTCGCCGCGGCGTACAGCGAGCGGGCTCGACGCGGCCCGAGTGGCGATGGGGCTCGCCGTCCTCGACCGGCACTGCGGCGTCACGTTCGCAGGCCAAGACCTCTACGCCGCCACCGTCGGAGGCGCGCGGCTGATCGAGCCCGCCATCGATCTGGCCATCGTCATCGCGGCGGCATCGAGCGCATCGGCCAATGCCGTCCCGCCCGGGCTGGTGGCCATCGGCGAGGTCGGCCTGGCCGGCGAGGTTCGGGCAGTCCGTCACCTCACCGAGCGGCTCCGCGAGGCGGCCCGCCTGGGCATCGAGCACGCCGTCGTCCCGGCGGGGCCTTACGACCTCGAGGCAGTGAAAGCCGATCTGACCGTCTACCCCGTCGGCAGCGTGTACTCCGCCATCAAGACGCTAGCCAGCCGGGTTGGGTGAAGGCGCCGGCTTCGTCGGCGACGGCGTGGGCTTGGCCGGCGTCACCGAGCCGCTCGGGGTTGGCGCGGGAGACGGCGGTGGCGGCGGTGGCTCGATCAGCTTGAAATCGGCTCGACCAGGCTCACCGCCCAGGGTTCCGACGCGCAAGGTGTACTCGTCCGGCTCGATCCAGTCCTCGTCCGGCTTGCACGCGTCACCGGACTCGCGCGGCACCCATGGCACCCGAACCGTCGTCGCCCATCCCGGCACGAGCCGGACCGGCCGCAAGACGATCGCCTTCTCACAGATCGACGAGTCCCACACCGTGTCGTCGTCGTGGGTGACGACCGCGAGCGGGTCGAGCGGCTTCGGGGTGAACACGCACGGTTTCGGGGACGCCGTGGTGAGGGCGACGTCGACGTAGACGAGGCGGCGCGCGTACTGCGGACTGTTGATCGACGGCGAAATGGTGACGTCGCGCGCCTTGCAGGCCGTGGCACCGGTGGCGAGCGTGACCCGCGTGGTGATGCCCGGCGGCGGGGTCGGTTTCGGCGGCGTCTTGGTCGCCGTGAGCGTCGGAGGCAGGGCCGTCACAGTCGCCGTGCTGGTCGGATTCGCATCGTCGCCGGTGATCGACGGCCAAACCTGAACAAGGACCCAGGCGACGAGAATCGCAGCCGCCAGGAGGAGCAGCCACCGTCGGACGTACACGGAGCGTGGGTGCTGTCTGCTCACAGCGCCACGCTAACCGGCGAAGGACACCGTGCGACGATGGACGCGCCATGAGTATTGCCACCACGATGCAGATCGAGGCGCTGCACACCGACGTCCTGGCCTGGTTCGACGAGGCCGGCCGCGACCTTCCATGGCGCGTCGATCCACAGCCATGGCGGGTCATGGTCTCGGAGTTCATGCTCCAGCAGACTCCGGTGGCGCGGGTCCTCCCCGTGTTCGAGGCGTGGATGCGGCGGTGGCCCATTCCCGCCTTGCTCGCTGCCGACGATCCGGGTGAGGCGGTCCGGGCCTGGGGCAAACTCGGCTACCCCCGCCGCGCCCAACGCCTGCATGCTTCAGCTGTCGCCATCGTCGAACGCCATGACGGCGAGGTGCCGGCCGACGTGGACGCGCTTCGTGCGCTGCCCGGCGTCGGTGACTACACCGCCGCAGCCATCGCCTCGTTCGCCTTCGGCCAGCGGCACGTCGTGCTCGACACCAACGTCCGACGCGTGTTCGCGCGGACGGTTCAGGGCGTCGAGTTTCCGGAGACCGCGACCTCGGCCACAGAGCGGGGGATGGCCATGGCCCTCCTCCCCGATCGCGATGCCCATCAGTGGGCCGCGGCAACCATGGAGTTGGGCGCAGTCGTCTGCACCGCGAAGTCACCTCGGTGTGGGGCCTGCCCGGTCGAAGACCGGTGCGCGTGGAATGCCGCCGGACGGCCGGCGCATACCGGTCCTCCACGGCGCGGTCAGGCTTACGCCGGAACGGACCGCCAAGTCCGCGGACGCCTGCTGGACATCGTGCGCGCATCGGATGCGCCCGTCGCCCGGGCGGCGCTCGACGCGGCGTGGGACGACGCCGAGCAGCGCGAACGCTGCCTCCAGTCGCTCCTGGCCGACGGGCTGGTCACCCAAGAGCACGGGCGCTACCGCCTCTGAGCATTCGCGCTCGGGTGACGCGGTCGCGCACGTCTGTGAAACTCGGGCCTTCAGGTCCCGGTGTATGACGCCACTACTCCAGCGTGCTGTACCTCGGCCGCGGCGCGATGAGCTTCTCACTGGCATCGGCGAAGTACTCGGCCGTCGAGACGGGCGTCACGCGGGCTGGATCGTGACCGGCGTCGGCGAAGGCCTGCTGTGCGATCTCAAACCACGAGCGAGGGTCTCCCCCGCTGGTGATGTTGTATGTCCCATACGCCGCGTCACTCTGAAGCAGGTCGACGATCCCCTTCGCCAGGTCAGTCGCGTACGTCAGCAGACCGATCTGGTCGTCGACGACCCGCGGGTTGACGCCCTTGTCGGCCAGCGACTGCATGGTCCGGATGAAGTTCGATCCATCGCCGACCACCCAGCTCGTCCGCACGATGTAGTGCTTCGGCACCGTCATGACGACGGCATCTCCAGCCGCCTTCGTCTGCCCGTAGACACCGAGCGGCGCGAAGGTCTCGTCCACCGGATGGCTCTCACGCTCCCCGTCAAACACGTAGTCGCTGGAGACATGGACCACAGTCAGGTTCTGCGCGATCGCAGTGCGGGCCATGTGCACGACAGCGTGAACGTTCCCCAGCCACGCCGCGCGCCGACCCTCGGCGGTCTCGGCGCCGTCGACGTCGGTGTACGCGGCCGCGTTGATGATCGTGTCGATGCCGGACCAGTCGACACCTGCCCAGGCCTCGGGCGAGGTCATGTCGAACTCGTCGTGACCCCAGGCCACCGCATCCGGGAGCACTTCAGTGAGGGCACGTCCGAGCTGCCCCTTCGCGCCAAGGATCAGGGTCCTTCGGGGCGGGACGGGCGTGACGTCGGCCAACCGCGGATGCCCCAGGTCCTTCTCGGAGATGTCCACCGAGTCCAGCGGAATCGGCCAGTCGATCGCCACGGTCTCGTCGGCGAGGTTGAGGAAGGTGTACGACGCGTCCGGCTGCCAGTGGTCGTTGACGAGGTACGTATAGGCCGTGTGCGGCTCAAGCGTTTGGTAAGCGTTACCGACGCCGCGCGGAACGTAGATGGCCTGGTCGGGCGTGAGTTCAGTCGTGAAGACCGTGCCGAATGACGGACCTTCGCGCAGGTCCACCCACGCGCCGAAGATGCGGCCGGACGCGACCGAGATGAACTTGTCCCACGGCTCGGCATGGATGCCCCGCGTAACGCCGACGTCGTCGTTGAACGAGATGTTGTTCTGTACCGGATGGAAGTCGGGCAGCCCGAGCGCGACCATCTTCTCCCGTTGCCAGTTCTCCTTGAACCAGCCGCGGTTGTCACCGTGCACCGGAAGCGTCATCAGAAGGACACCCGGGATGGGCGTCTCGGCAACTGTCAGTTCGCGAACCACGGAACTACTGGCCCTGCGCGAAGTATGCCGCCTCGACCGCGGCCTTGTCCGCGCGCCACCAGGCTTCGTTGGCGCGGTACCAGTCGATGGTCGCCGCCAGGCCGGACGCAAAATCGCTGTAGCGCGGCGTCCAGCCCAAGTCCTCCCGTAGCTTGGTCGCGTCGATGGCGTACCTCATGTCGTGGCCGGCCCGGTCGTTGACGTGCTCGTAGCCGCCCTCGGTCTCCCCCATCAGCTCCAGGATGAGCTCGACGACTTCCTTGTTGTTCTTCTCGCCGTCGGCGCCGATGAGGTAGGTCTCACCGGAGACGCCCTTCTCGAGGATGAGCAGCACGGCCGCGTTGTGGTCGTCGACATGGATCCAGTCGCGCACGTTCAGCCCGGCGCCGTACAGCTTGGGCCGGACACCGTCGATCAGGTTGGTGATCTGGCGTGGGATGAACTTCTCGATGTGCTGCCGAGGGCCAAAGTTGTTGGAGCAATTGCTGATGGTGGCGTCGACACCGAACGAGCGCACCCATGCTCGAACGAGCAGATCGGAGCCGGCCTTGGTGGACGAGTACGGGCTCGACGGGTTGTAGGGCGTCCGCTCACTGAACCGTTCCGGGTCGTCGAGCTCGAGGTCGCCGTAGACCTCGTCGGTGGAGATGTGATGCAGCCGCTTGCCGTGCTTGCGGACGGCTTCCAGGATCGCGTATGTCCCAATGATGTTGGTGTCGAGGAACGGGCGCGGGTTGCGCAGCGAGTTGTCGTTGTGCGATTCGGCAGCAAAGTGCACAACCGCATCAGTGGCCGCCACCAGAGAATCGACGAGTTCTTCGTTGGCCACATCGCCGACGACGAGCGAAACTCGGTCCTCCGGAAGCCCGTCCAGTGACCTGCGGTTGCCAGCGTAGGTGAGCTTGTCGAGCACGAGGACGCTCATGTCGGTTTCGGCGATCACCTGATGAACGAAGTTCGAACCGATGAACCCAGCGCCACCGGTCACGAGCAGTTTCTGCATTCGCTCAGCGTAGCGATCGGCAGCACTCGACCCACCTCGCATAGGCTCGGCGCATGCGCGGAATCATCCTGGCCGGCGGCACCGGTTCACGACTCCACCCGATTACACAGGGCGTCAGCAAGCAGCTCGTGCCAGTTTACGACAAGCCGATGATCTACTACCCGCTGTCAACGCTCATGCTCGCCGGCGTCCGGGATGTCCTTGTCATCACCACCCCGCACGAGGCTGACGGCTTCGAGCGGTTACTCGGCGACGGCTCCCATTTCGGGATCTCCATCACGTACGCACAGCAACCCTCGCCGGACGGCTTGGCGCAGGCCTTCATCATCGGCGCCGACCACGTGGGTTCGGGTAGCTCGGCGCTCGTCCTCGGCGACAACATCTTCTACGGCTCGGGTCTCGGCGACCAGCTGCAGCGGTTCTCCGACATCGACGGCGCCGCCGTCTTCGGGTACCGCGTGGCCAACCCGACTGAGTACGGCGTCGTCGAGTTCGACGAAACCGGCAAGGCCATCTCGTTGGAGGAGAAGCCGAAGCAGCCGCGCAGTGACTACGCGATCCCGGGCCTCTACTTCTACGACAGCGACGTCGTCGGGTACGCCAACGAGCTCAAGCCATCCGCCCGCGGCGAGCTGGAGATCACCGACCTCAACCGGATCTATCTCGGTCAGGGCCGGCTGCGGGTCGAGGTGCTCCCCCGCGGCACGGCGTGGCTCGACACCGGCACGTTCGATTCGCTCAACGACGCGTCCAACTTCATCCGCACCATCGAGCAGCGACAGGGGCTGAAGGTGGGCTGCCCCGAAGAGGTCGCTTGGCGCCGCGGCTTCCTGTCCGACGACGACCTCCGCGCGCGCGCCGAATCGCTGGTCAAGAGCGGTTACGGCTCGTACCTGCTGGGCCTACTCGAACGGCGCTGACCCGCCTCTGACGATCGCGCAGGATTTCAGGCGTCATAGTCGACGGCGACCGACGGCGTCGTCGGGTGCGATTGGCAGGTGAGCACGTAGCCGGCTTCCACCACGGCCGGCGACAGTGCGAAGTTTTGTTCCATCTCGACTGACCCGAGCAGCACCTTCGCCTTGCAGGTGCCGCAGGCTCCGCCGAGGCAGGCGTAGGGCGCCTCCAATCCGGCCTTCAATGCGGACTCGAGGACCGTGTCGCCGGCTGCCAGCGAGACCTCCCGCTGGCGGCCGCGCAGACTGACCGCGACCGTGGCCGGGGCAAAGTTGTCGCCGACCTTGGGCTTTTGGTAGCCGTGGAAGAGTTCCACGTGGACGCGGTCCGGCTCGGCGCCTCGCTCGATGAGCAGTCCGCGCAGGTCGGTCACCATGTCGACCGGTCCACACAGGAACCAGTCGTCCACTACTGCGGTGGCCAGGTCGGAGCCGAGCCATTGGTCGAGCTTCGCGCGGTCGACGCGACCGCGGAGATCGGCCGGATGTCGCGGATTGCGAGAGCGCACGTGGATGATCCGGAGCCGGTCGGCGTAGCGCGCCTCAAGGTGGTCCAGCTCGTCGCGGAACATCGTGCTGTCCGCGTCCCGGTTGCCATAAACCAGCGTGAAGCGGCTCTCGGTCTCGACGGCAAGCGTCGTCTGCACGATCGACAGGACTGGAGTGATGCCACTGCCGGCGGCAATCGCCACATAGTTCTTCGCGGCCAGTGGGTCCAGCGGTGTGCCGAACGAACCGGTCGGCGTCATCAGTTCGAGGGTGTCGCCGGCCCGCAGCTGCTCCATCGCGAAGGTGGAGAAGGCTCCGCCAGGAATGTGCTTGACCGCAATCGCCAGCGTGTCGGATGTGGCCGAGGAACAGATGGAGTAATTGCGCCGGACGCCCTCGCCGCCGAGGTCCGTGCGGACGGTGATGTGCTGACCGGGCTCGAAGGAGAACTCGTCGCGCAGGTCGTCCGGCACCTCGAAGCGGATCAGCATGCTGTCATCGGTCAACTGCTCGACGCTGGCAACTGGGACCGGATGGAACACCGCGGCATGGGCCGAGGATCGCTTCGGCATCCGCACCGGGAGCAGCCGGGCCAGTTTTCCGTTCAGCCGCTTCCACTCGCGGTACTCATCTGGGTCCAGCTGCTGGCCGAAGACGGTGCCGATCGCAGCATCACGCTCGAGGTAGGCCTCCTCATTGCGTCGCCAGGCTGCGACGTAGCGGTGGAACGGAATCGAGGGGTGCAGGTGGTGGACGAGGTGGTAGTTCTGCGAGAGAAGCAGGGGTGTGAGGATCCATTCAGAGCCGACGCGGTTACGGGTGGCTCGATAGCGGTTCTCCTGCTGGGTTTCCTCGAGGTCGTGGTGCGGCAACCAGTCGAACCACCACGCCAGGACGAACATGGCGACCCGCTCAGGGATCAGGAACAGCACCGCCAGCGTCCACAGGTGTCCGGTGAACGCAGAGGCGACGATCACGGCGACCACAATCACCATCAGGAACGAAGTCTCCAGCACCTCTGCCCGGGGACGACGCCTCACGTTGCGCACCAGGAAGGCCAGGTACGGCACGTCCATCAGCGGGAACCGAACTGGGAGCTGCCACCACGGGGCGCCGCTGACGAAGTGATCGGGGTCGTTCTCGTCGTCGTTGGTGTTGCGGTGGTGCTCGATGTGGATGAACGCAAACGACTTGAACGAGATGAGCGGCGACACGAACAGCATCGCGACCCGGCCGAAGGACACGTTGACCCAGCGGTGGGTGCTGATCGAATAGTGCGCGGCGTCGTGCAGCACGGTGAACAGCACGAAGATCGCGGCGGCGCTGAGCAAGATTGTCGCCACGGCCGGGAGCCTGTCGGCCAGTGCCGCCCAGGTGGAGAACGCGAAGACCGCGAGGGCACCGGAGAAGATGCCGACAACGGGCCACGAGATCGTCGGGACCCCTTCGCCGGGGTCAGGAAGTGCGTGACGCGAGGACGCCGGCCCGGGTTGCTCTGTGGTTGCTGACATGCCTGCAACCTACGCGCGGTGAAATGCCCGTCCCTAGTGATATTCGGCCCACGTAGATGTGCGCGTAGCACATTCCGGTCAGGTTCGGCCGGCCTTTGGGGCAAGTACCACTGGCCCGAGCACATCGACTAGCCGCAGTGCTGCGTGCAGTTCGGCGACCCTGTCCGCGGCGGGACGCCCTCGACGTTCTTCTGCTCGGCGCATGCGCTGCAGAACGGTGTTGCGGTGTACGCCCAACTTGTCGGCTGCGGCTGCCAGGCCTCCCTGTGCATCGAGCACGGCCAGCAGCGTCCGTCGTTCCTCTTCCTCCCGGCGCCCGGTGGCCGCCAAGGCGCCGAGCTCGGTCGTGACGAACGAACGGGCGAGGTCCAGGTCGCCACTCATTGCGTCCACGAGCGCCAGTTGGGCGTACGACGTCACGGGACTGTCCCAGCTGGCGAGCTCGATGAGCCGACGGCCGCGCTGTGCCTGCGCATGGGAATCGCGGAAGCCGCCGGGCCCCTGTGCCGGAGTGCCGATGGAGACTAGGACCGTCTTGGGGATCTGGTCGGCCAGCGGATCGAGATCGTCTGGCCCCACGCCGGGAGCGCGCGGGGTGGAGACCCAGCCCCACAGCGCCTGGGCGCCGTCGGGGACGAGAAGGGGATGACGGGAACCGAGGTGAGCGCCGACTGCCGCTCCGACGCGCGCGAGATCGGCGTCATCTCGATCGGTCCAGCAGACGAATGCGGTCTGCCATCCGGTGAGCCGGTGGGACAAGGTGCGTTCGGCCCGCCCGAGGTCGATCTGGTCGCCGGCGATCAGTGCGCGGACCGCATCGGTCCGGGCTGCGCGGACTCGGTTCTGCAGTCGGTCGAGCTCGGCGACGTACTCGGCGGCGACTTCGCTGGAGATGCGGTCGACGTACGCGAACGCGTAGCCCTGCAGGTTGGCTATCACCGCAAGTGCAAGGGCCGGGTCGGGAACCACGTCAGTGATCCGGGTGAGGACGCGGTCGTTGAAGTAGGCATGACCCATCCGGTAGAAGCGCAGCATCACATCGACGCTGTAGCCGCGGGCCGCCATGGCGCGCGCGTGCTCAAGGGCTGTGACCGGCGCCGTCGCCGCGCTCACGTCGATACCGTGCCGGACCATCGACAGCGCTGCCTCGAGGTTCGACGAGCACGACCCGAGCGTCAGGCCGCGGAGATCGTCATCGGCACCGGCCTCCGGGATGCGTTCGACGATGTAGTCGAGCATGTCGTCGGCGTACGACGAGACGTTCCCCAACAGTTCGGCGGCAGTGCGGCGCAGCTCGATCACGACCGACTCGGGAAGGTCTGCCGACTCACCCGCACTCGCACCCATGCCGCGAGACTATCGAGGGGTTTTAGCCAGGCTGACGGAGTGGGAGTCCCGCGGCGGTGTAGATCGCGTCGATGACGGTCATGTTCTGGACGGCATCGGCCGGCGTCGTCTTGACCGGCTCTCCCCGGAGCACCGCTCCGGCGAAGGCGTCGAGTTGATACCTGTACGTGGGGCGTCGAGGGAACCGCTCCACCCGTTTGCCGGCGGAGGATCGGACCGCGAGCCGGTGGAACATCTGGGGCATGACTGGATTCATGGCCCGCAGCTCGCCGTGCTCACCCACGACCTTGGCACTCATCTGAAACAGATTCGCCGACCACATGGAGCAGCGGACACGGCCGGTGTGCCCACCGGGGAACTTCAACTCTGCAGTCATCGCCCGATCGATCTGGTGATCGCGGAGCTTCGCTTGCGCCGACACAACCTCCGGCGTGCCGCCGCCGAAGGTGCGTGCCATGTGGACTGCGTAACAGCCTGCGTCCATGGTCGCGCCACCGGCGAGCGCGTAGTTGTAGCGGATATCGGAGAATTTCGGCAGGGGAAAACACAGGGTCGTTTCGACCCGCTCGAGTTTCCCCAGCTCGCCGGAGGCGATGATTTCCTCGATCCGCAACGCCATCGGGTGGTAGCGGTAATGGAAGGCCTCCATCACCACCCGATCCGACGCGGCAGCGTGTTCGGCGACATCAGCGGCCTCGGCCGCGTTGGCCGTGAACGGCTTTTCGCACAGCACGTGCTTGCCGGCGGCCAGCGCAGCTCGGGTCCAACGGCCGTGCAAGCCATTCGGCAGCGGGTTGTAGACCGCGTCCAGGTCGGGGTCTGCGATCAGTTCGTCATAGCTGCCGTACGCCGTGGCGATGCCGTGCTTGGCCGCGAAGTCGCCGGCCCTCGCCGCGTCGCGGGCTGCCACCGCGGCCACGACCACTTCGCTGCTCTCCTTGGCGGGCTTGATGAGCGCCATCGGCGCGATACGAGCGGCACCAAGAATGCCGATCCGCACGGGAGCGGACCCGTCCGGATCAGGCATCGTCAGTCAGCGCCGGTTCCGGCCTCGACGGCCGGCGGCAGTCCTGCCTCCGGCAGCTCGAGGTCGGCCTTGGCCGTGCCCTTGAACGTGAACACTGCCTCGGGACCCTCGCCCTCGATGTCGACGAGCACGATTTGCCCGGGCCGCAGCTCGCCGTAGAGCATCTTCTCCGCCATCGAGTCCTCGATCTCACGTTGGACGGTCCGACGGAGCGGCCGGGCGCCCAAGACCGGATCGAATCCTCGGGCAGCCAACAGTTCCTTGGCTGCCGTCGTGAGCTCGAGTCCCATGTCCTTGTCCTTGAGCCGCTCTTCCAGGCCGGTCACCATCATGTCGACCAGCTGGATGATCTCGTCCTTGGTCAGCGGCGGGAAGACGACGATCTCGTCGACGCGGTTGAGGAACTCGGGGCGGAAGTGCTGCTTGAGCTCCTCGGAGACCTTGGCCTTCATCTTCTCGTAGGAGCCGGCGACGTCGTCGGTGCGGCTGAAGCCGAGGTTGACGCCCTTGGAGATGTCACGGGTACCGAGGTTCGTGGTCATGATGATGACCGTGTTCTTGAAGTCGATCACCCGGCCTTGGCTGTCGGTCAGCCGACCTTCCTCCAGGATCTGCAACAGCGAGTTGAAGATGTCCGGGTGCGCCTTCTCGACCTCGTCGAACAGCACCACGCTGAACGGCTTGCGGCGCACCTTCTCGGTGAGCTGCCCGCCCTCTTCGTAGCCGACGTAACCGGGAGGCGAGCCGAACAGCCGCGACACGGTGTGCTTCTCGCCGTACTCGCTCATGTCGAGCTGGATCAGCGCGTCGTCGTCGCCGAACAGGAAGTTGGCCAACGCCTTGCTCAGCCACGTCTTGCCGACGCCGGACGGCCCGGCGAAGATGAATGACCCGCCGGGGCGACGCGGATCCTTGAGGCCCGCTCGGGTGCGCCGGATCGCACGGGAGAGCGCCTTGATGGCTTCGTCTTGCCCGATAACTCGCTTGTGAAGCTCGTCTTCCATCGTGAGCAGTCGCGTGGACTCCTCCTCGGTCAGCTTGACGATCGGGACACCCGTTGCCTTGGCCAGCACCTCGGCGATGAGGTCTTCGTCGACGATGGCGACGACGTCCATGTCGCCGGCCTTCCACTGCCGTTCGCGCTCGGCCTTGGCCTGGATGAGCTTCTTCTCCTCGTCCCGCATGGACGCGGCGGCCTCGAAGTCCTGCGCATCGATGGCCCCTTCCTTGCGGCGGCGCACCTCGGCGATCTTGTCGTCGAACTCGCGGAGGTCCGGCGGAGCGGTCATCCGCTTGATGCGCAGACGGGAGCCGGCCTCGTCGATGAGGTCGATCGCCTTGTCCGGCAGGAATCGATCAGAGACGTACCGGTCGGCCAGCGTCGCGGCAGCGACCAGCGCTTGATCGGTGATGGTGACGCGGTGGTGTGCTTCGTAGCGGTCGCGCAGACCCTTGAGCATCTCGATGGTGTGCGCGATCGACGGCTCGGCGACCTGGATGGGCTGGAACCGGCGCTCCAGGGCGGCGTCCTTCTCGAAGTGCTTGCGGTACTCGTCCAGCGTGGTGGCGCCGACGGTCTGCAGCTCACCGCGGGCGAGCATCGGCTTGAGGATGCTGGCGGCGTCGATGGCGCCTTCAGCCGCACCGGCGCCGACGAGGGTGTGGATCTCGTCGATGAAAAGAACGATGTCTCCGCGGGTGCGGATCTCCTTGAGCACCTTCTTCAAGCGCTCTTCGAAGTCGCCGCGGTAGCGCGAACCGGCGACGAGCGCGCCGAGGTCGAGCGTGTAGATCTGCTTGTCCTTGAGCGTCTCCGGGACGTCGCCCTTGACGATGTCCTGCGCGAGGCCCTCGACGACGGTGGTCTTGCCGACGCCGGGCTCACCGATGAGGACCGGGTTGTTCTTGGTGCGGCGGCTGAGCACCTGCATGACCCGCTCGATCTCGTTCTCCCGGCCGATGACCGGGTCGAGCTTGCCTTCACGCGCGGCCTGCGTCAGGTTACGGCCGAACTGATCGAGGACGGCCGACGAGCTCGGAACCGACTCGCTGGCGGTGCCGACGGCTTCGGCTTCCTTGCCCTGGAACCCGCTCACCAGCTGGATGACCTGCTGGCGGACGCGGTTGAGATCCGCGCCCAGCTTGACCAGGACCTGCGCGGCGACGCCCTCGCCTTCGCGACTCAGGCCGAGCAGGATGTGCTCGGTGCCGATGTAGTTGTGGCCCAGCTGGAGCGCTTCGCGCAGGCTGAGCTCGAGGACCTTCTTGGCCCGCGGGGTGAACGGGATGTGGCCGCTGGGGGCCTGCTGGCCCTGGCCGATGATGTCTTCGACTTGGCCACGCACGGCTTCGAGAGAGATGTCGAGACTCTCCAGTGCCTTGGCGGCGACGCCTTCGCCTTCGTGAATCAGGCCGAGCAGGATGTGTTCGGTCCCGATGTAGTTGTGGCTGAGCATCCGCGCCTCTTCTTGCGCGAGCACCACCACGCGCCTGGCGCGATCGGTGAACCTCTCGAACATGCGTCCCCCTCGGGATGTCTTTGGCTTCCAGTCTAAAGGTGACGGAAAGTCGGTCGTAATGTGTCTGATCCGATGAGAATCCCCACGTTTTCAACGCAACGAGAATGTGCCGTCCGGTGTTCCAGTGTTCACCCGTGGCGTAACTTGGCGCTTGCGTTATTCGTATCCTGTTGAAGGAGTGCTCGGGCCACATCCCGGGACGAGAGCCCGGGAGGAACATTGTCAGCGGCTTCGGGGGCGAGACCGGCGCTCGGCCGCGCCAAGCGGTACGCGTCCCGCCACGCACCGGCCAATCCGTCGGAATACCCGCGGGCCAGACGGCTCCTCAATAACGGCCTGTTCGACCCGTGGTACTACCAACTCCAAACCGGCGGCTCCGCCTCACCCACTCGAGCCGCCGCCCACTTCCTCCGGGCGGGCGCACAGCAGGGCCTTCTTGCCAATCCGCTGACCGATTTTCTCGGCACCGGACTGAGTGCGGACCAGATCATCGACGGCCTGCTCGACGGGTCGGCGCGAGTGTGGCCACTGCGCCCTTTGGTCAGCGACTCCGAACTGACGAGTTCAGCTCCGGGAGGGGCTGTGCACCGCGGCGGTCCGGCTGCTCTGTACCTGCAGTGCGCCCACGCCGGTGCGCCGGTCGTGCCGATCGACAATCAGCCATGGCCGACGTTCGTTCGGGCGCGCAAACGCCAGTCAGCGACCCTGAAGCGTCTTCTCAGGTCGGGACTCTTCGATCGCGAATACTACGAGTTGCAGACAGGCACACGATTCGGCAGCGAGCGGGCGGCCGCTTGGCATTACCTCGAGATCGGCGAGCCGACCGGAATCGCACCCAATCGGCTGTTCGAGCCGGAGTGGTACCGCGCCAAGGCGCACACCTCCGTTAAGGAAGTCGTCGCGCACTATCTTCGGTCGCCCATGACCGAGAGTTGGACCGGCCCGCATTTCCATGCTCCGACTTACCTGACGCAGGTCCCCCAGGCGTCCGAGCACCCCGGAGGCGCGCTCGGACACTTTCTGACGACGACCGGCGGCGAGACGTACACGGTGCCGCGCGACGGGTCCCACATCCGGCCGGTGCGGTGGTCGGTCTTCGCCTCGGCCGTAGATGCAGGCGCTGCGCGCTTCGCTGAGCAGGCAGCACTGATCGCCAGTCCGCCGGTGACGATCGCCGAATGGGCGCTGTCGGCCATAGCCCCCACGGCGGGTCCTGCCAACACCGAGATCGTTATCGTGTCTGACGCGCAGGAATGGACGTCGAAGGTTCCCCGCGGCCTTAAAACCGTCCGCACTCAGACTCACGATGCATGGACGCTCAAGGTCGCCGTCACCGACGGCGCACCCGTTCCCCTCGGCTTGGCCACCGCGGCAGAAGAAGACAGCAGAATCTGCCTTGTCCCCACCTCGGCGGCCAGCCCAGCCGAGCGGGCAAACGACGTCATTGCGAGCATCGATGCCGAATGGGTGGCGTTCTGGGAGCCCCGCGAGGCCTGGTCGCCCAACGCGTTGTCCGCCCTCCTCGGCGGCGCAGCGCCGGGAATTGGCGCTCAGGCTGCCGTTAAGGACACACAGAAGAGGCCAGAAATCGGCTGCCGAGTCAAGCCCCGTACCGGCGACGCGCTCCTGTGGGACCGACCGCGCTCCTTGGCCGGCACCCTTCTGTCCACCGCTCTTCTCCGGCGCGCCCCTTTCCGGGCTGAGGCGGAAGACCAGTACGGGTGGGATTTCCTGCTCCGACTCCAACAAGAGCTCCCGTTCGTCCCCGTGGTGGCCAGCGAGGGACCGTCGATCTCGGTGTCGCCGGTCGCCAGCAACCTGCGCAGCCCGGCCGAACACGTCCTGCGCGCCGAGCGGCTGCTCGACTGGGACGACATCGCCCGGCGCGAGCGGGTCGGTGGCCGAATTTCGATGCTCATGCCCACCTTCGAGGACTGGGCCATGACACGCGAGGCAGTAACCGCCGTTCTGGCGAACAGCGGGGATGCCGACGTCGAAGTCGTCGTTCTGGACAACGGATCGCGGCGCGCCGTCACGTCCATCCTCGCTGGCTGCTTCGCCGACGACGCGCGCGTCGTCATCCAGCGAGTACCCCAGAACACGAACTTCGCCACAGGGTCCAATCTCGCGTTCGCCGCCTCCACCGGGCAGACGGTCATCTTCCTCAACAACGACACGTACGTCCTGCCCGGTTGGCTTCCTCCCCTCGTCGAGGCACTAGGCCAGCCGGCGACGATCGGCGCCCAGCCGGTGCTCGTCTATGACGACGGCACCATCCAATCCGCCGGCACCGTCTTCTTCGGATCCCAATCGATTCCCGGCCATTTCCTGACGGGCCATCCCGTCGAAGATCTTCCGCCGCTCGAACGCATGCGCTTCCCGGCGGTTACGGCGGCATGCATGGCGTTGCCGGCGGAGCGAGTCAATGCCATGCGGGGCTTCGACCCTGTCTTCGTCAACGGAGTGGAGGACGTAGACCTCTGCCTCCGGCTGCGCGCAGCCTACGGTGGCGATTTTGCCGTGCGAACCGATTCTCGCGTCATTCACCACGAGAGCAAGACACCTGGACGCAGCCGGAACATCGAGCCCAACCGGCTCCGCTTCCTCGAGCGGTGGGACGGCCTGTTGCCGGGCCCCGAACCCGAACGCTGGGCAGCGAGCGGGCTCGAAGTCATCGCGCACCGGGCTGATCCCGGACTCCAGGTCACGGGCCACCGCACTGCGGTCACGCCCCTGATCGTGCGTCCCAAATCGATCATTCAGGATGGCGCCGCCGCCGGGTTGCCGCGACTGCGCTGGGCGCTCAAGGTGGCCGCACACGGTGGGCCGCGGGGCGACGGGTGGGGTGATGTCGCGTTCGCCAACGACCTCGCACACGGTCTCCGCGAACTCGGACAAGAGGCCGTCATCGACCGTCGCCTTGCGCATGCTCGGCCCGGTTCGGACCACCTCGACGACGTCGCCCTGCACCTGCGCGGC
This sequence comes from Aeromicrobium sp., assembly GCA_035526415.1. GTDB lineage: Bacteria > Actinomycetota > Actinomycetes > Propionibacteriales > Nocardioidaceae > Aeromicrobium. Next base: position 20,760 of record DATLCL010000295.1, on the reverse strand, counting down.
CTGGAGACCGCATTGGCCCAGCCCGGTGACATCACTAACGTCCTGTGGGTGATCAGCCATCCCGACCTAGTGGCGGACTACGAGCTCTCCCCTGCCTTCGACCTGGTGTATTCAGCAGGTCGACAATGGTCGAGCCAAGCGAGTCGTCGCTCTGGGCGTGAGGTGCGCACCCTGCTGCAAGCCACCAACACCAGACGCTTCCGTCCGGACGGCCCGGCGACGCCCGACCTTGACGTTCTGTTCGTCGGGCGGACGCGAGGCGTCTACCGGCCGATCGTCCATGACGCGATCGATGTCGGTGCTTCACTCACCGTCTACGGCGATGGATGGGAATCGTTCATCGATGAGTCCTACGTGAAGGCCGACCATCTGCCCAATGCCGAGCTGCCGTCGGCCTATCGAGGCGCTCGCATCGTCCTCAACGACCATTGGGCCGACATGGCCAAGCTCGGATTCCTCTCCAACCGCCTGTTCGACGCCGTGGCCTGCGGTACCCGCGTGGTGACGGACCCGATCGAGGGCGTGGCTGAGGTCTTCGGTGAGGCTGTCCGGGTGTACAACGACGTCGATGAGCTCAAGCCATTGCTCGCACCCGACTCGGACGCATGGTCCGACGACGACGCCATCGCCGCAGCAGCGCACAACGTCGCCGTCAACCACTCATTTGCCGCGCGAGCCCGCACGCTGCTGGCCGACGTGCTGGACGTCCGCGGAGTCGACCATGATCTGCGCTCCAGCTGAGCGATCGCGTCTCTAACGCCAGGTCGGGACGTCCAACGTCCGGAGTTCGGCGTCCGCCAGGTCAACCAGTTCCTCGCGGGTCAGGCCGGGGCCCCCGCCACTGGGGCTGAGGTTGATGAAGAACTCGTGGCCCACCGTCGGGTGGAACGTTTCCTCCCGAAGGCCGATGTAGCCAAGCGCCTCCAGGTCGAACAGCAGCAGCCGCAGATGGTGGGGCGTGAAAATCCAGTTGTGCATGTCGATGTAGGAGTCTTGTGCGGCGGCCCGCTGGCGGTGCTGTTTCACCACGTCGAGCTCGTTGACCATGCTGTAGTTTCCGTGATGACCGGGCTTCCACGCCGTGGTCCCGCGATGTTTCACGGCGTTCATGGTGAAATCCACCATCGTCCCGACGGAATGCACCGGTCGTGGCTCGAGGTGGAGGTCGATGATCCGGCCGAGCGACGAACGCTGCCGGAACCGGTCGAAGGTGAACCGCTTGTCGGGCACCACGAGTGCCACCCGGCCGTCCGGAGCCAGCAGTGCACCGCACTCGTTGAGGAAGTCGATCAGCGAGGTCGTGTGCTCGAGGACATGCGATGCGAGAACGATGTCGAAGCGATCGGCGATGACATCAGACATCTTGGCTCCGGGCGCAAGGACCCAGTCGACCTCTTCGATGTCGTTCGGATCGTACTGGTCGAACGCCTTGTACTTGTCGACCAAGCCGGCGCGATCCAGGTAGTCGACGTTCTCGGTGTTGTACCCGTCGCGCCGGGGCAGGATCGGATTGTGCGCCGGGCCGATCTCGAGCACCCGGCTGTCGGTGGAGCGACCTTCGAAGATGCATTTCCGCCGGAGCTCGAGACGGCTCAGCTCACTCGTGGCGACCGCAGCGGGCAGCGGTGGCTCTGCCTTCGGCTTCGGTTTCGGTCGGCGTTTGGGTACCGGCTCAGGCTGATCGAGCACGGCGCGCTTGATTCTGCCAAGCCGCCGCCGGACGTCTGGCGGCAGTCGGTCCTTCAGACTCATGGCGACTAGTCCGTTCGATCCGAGCGGCCACGTCAGCCATGGCCTTTGACTACGACCCGCCGATACTAGCTTCCCGAGGCCAGGTCCATGGGACTGCATGTTTCGGGCAACCTCGACACCATGCCAAGGCGGCAGCGCGGTCGCGGGAGCGACGGCCCCATGGGGTCAACGACGCCGCATCCGGGCAACTGGCCGCAAGAGGGCGTTCCCCAACCGGTACGAGCGGCTCGCCTTCAGCTCGGCGACCTGCTTCTTGAGCTTCTTTACGTCGGCGGCGCGTTTCTTGCGCTCCGCATTCAGCTGCTTTTGGACCCGCTTCCGGGCGGCGACTGCTTTTCGATAATCATCACGCGCCTTCTCGGCCACGGCCACCTGCACACGTTCCAGCGGGATGATCGTGCGTGCGACGACGCCGCTCGCCTTGATCTCGTCGGCACTGAATGGACCGTCTCCGGATTCGTCCAGGATCGGCCCAAGGAGATCCGGGATCACCCCGCCACCGGCAGCCAAGGACTCGAGTTCGTCGAGTAGGACACGGTCTTCGGTAAACGCCAGGTCGTTCGCCGGATCGACCGGATGCCGATAGAGATAGAACTCCTGAACGTAGCCGGCAAGGAACCTCCGGTAGTCCCGCTGTCCATGATGGTTTGGGCTGGGCCGCAGCATCGGATTCGCCTCGAAGGCCTTGCCACTCATCTCCACCTTGGCGCGGTAGTGGTCCAGCGAACGCCAGGGGAGGTGCAGCACCTCGATGGCAAGCTCCGCCGACGGCTGTCCTTGACTCTCGATGTTGATGAAGTGGTTGCCGAGCTGGATGTCGACATCAGGTGACCCGACGTGGATCGCGTTCGGCGTGGGGTGCGCGTGCAGCCCGGCGACATCCATCAGCGTCTCCTCAGCCCGGTGGTCGCGCCAGGTGAGCCGACGGACGCCCGAGCCATGCCGGGCGGGTGTGCCGGTCAGGTTGACGACGTTCGCCGTGAAGGAACGCAGAGATGTCGGGATCTCGGCCATCACGTCGCGGAGGGTTCGGCTGCGGTCCAACGGGAAGTAGAACTCGTCGGCGTCGGCGTTGATGACCCAGTCCGCGCCGTGTTCGGTAAAGGCTCGTCGCGCCATGGCGGTGACCACGGCCGCCTGCTGCTTCTCGTGGCGCGGATCGTCGCTCAGTTCGATGAATCCGCGCTCGGCGTACTGAGCGAGGATCTCGCGGGTCCCGTCGATCGACGCGTTGTCGGTGACCATGATGAGGTCGATGCCCTGTGCCAGGTGATGCTCGATCATTGCGGCAATGATGTCCGCTTCGTCGCGGACCATCATCGTCATGACGAGCTTCATGGCTGCTCCCGCCGCGATATGGGAAAGAGGATCGCCTCGCGAATGCCGATGCCCTGTAGCAGCATCACCAGCCGGTCCACTCCGAGGCCCATGCCGCCGGCCGGCGGCATGCCGAACTCGAGCGCACGCAGGAAGTCCTCGTCGACGTCCATCGCCTCCAGATCACCTGCCGCGGCCAACCGGGCCTGATCCTCGAGCCGCTCGCGCTGGATGACCGGGTCGTTGAGCTCGGAGTATGCCGGCGCGAGCTCGACACCGTTGATGACGAGGTCCCATGCTTCGACTAGGCCCGGCGTCGTCCGGTGCCGCTTCGCCAGCGGACGGACCGATTCGGGATAGTCACGCACGAAGGTCGGCTGGATGAGCGCGTGCTCCACCAGCTGCTCGAACAGCTCAAGCGCGATGGCACCGGCATCCCAATGTGGCTGAAGGACCACGTCGTGGGCGGCGGCCAAGCCGCGCAGCTGGTCGGCCGACGTGTCGACGGTGACCGTCGCGCCCACCGCCTCGCTGACCAGTTCGTGCAGCGTGGCGTGCCGCCACGGAGCCAACAGATCAATGGTGCTGCCGTCCCGCGCAGGGACGGTGGTCTTGCCCACTGCGCGGGCCGCTTCGACGACGAGCTCGCGCGTCAGTTCGGCCATCGTGTCGTACGAGCCGTAGGCCTCGTAGGCCTCCAGCATCATGAATTCGGGGTTGTGCGAGTTGTCGACCCCCTCGTTGCGGAACGTCTTGCCGAGCTCGTAGACGCGGTCGATGCCGCCCACGAGGGCGCGCTTGAGGTGCAGTTCGAGGGCGATCCGCAGGAGGGCTTCCTCGTCAAACGCGTTGACCTGCGTGTGAAACGGCCGGGCCGCTGCACCGCCATTGGTGTGCTGGAGGACCGGGGTCTCGATCTCGACGTATTCCCGGGCATCCAGCGTCGCACGCAGGGATTTGAGAACTGCCGCCTTGACGCGCACGTTGTCGCGCGCCTCGGCACGGACGATCAGGTCCACGTAGCGCATGCGCGCTCGCGTCTCCTCTGAAAGTGGCTTGTGCTCGACCGGCAGGGGCCGCAACGTCTTGGCGGCGAGCTGCCACCCGGTCGCCTGCACGCTCAGTTCGCCTCGTCGGGACGTGATGATCTCGCCGGTGACGGCCAGGTGGTCGCCGATGTCGACGGCGTGCTTGAACGCCGCCAGCCGTTCCTCGCCGACGAGGTCGAGCGACAGCATCGCCTGCAGCTCGGTGCCGTCGCCTTCGCGGAGCCGGACGAAGCAGAGCTTGCCGGTGTTGCGCAGGAAGATCACCCGGCCGGCAACCGAGACGGTCTGACCGGTCTGGTGATCAGGTCCCAATTCGGTTGCGTCGTACGTATCGCGAATCGCTCGGAGGCTATGGGTTCGCGGGACGGTAGCGGGATACGGGTCCTCGCCAGCGGCGATCAACTCGTCGCGCTTCTCTCGACGCACCCGCAACTGCTCGGGAAGATCGTCCGCCTGCTCGTCGGCCACGGGACGCAAGCCTACTTGCCGCCAAGTCGCTGGTTGAGGTGCGAGGGGGCAGGTCGAGCCTCGAAACCGGCGGCGGCTGCGACAACCATCCAGCGGGTACCTTGCAGGAAGGACGATCGTTCGGGGGGATGTGATCGACAATGGAGAACATCGAACCGCTTCCGGACCGATGTCGGCTCTTCCATGTCGGCATCCCCAAGTCCGGAACGACGTCATTGCAGGTGGCCGCTGCAGCCAACCGGAGCGATTTGTTGCGCCAAGGCGTCCTCTATCCCGGTACCCAGATCAACCAGCGCAGTGCCGTGCTGGGGTTCATGGGCCGCAGTTGGGGCTGGGGCAAGGGCGGCGCAACCACCCCGCCGCGGGAGCGGTGGGACGCGCTCATGGCCGAGATCGAGGCCGACGAGTCGCGTCGGGTCTTCTTCGGGCACGAATTCGCATCCGAAGCCAACAAGGCGACGGCGCAAGGGTTCGTCGAAGCCATCGGCGATCGGTGCCACGTCCTGATCACGCTCCGCAGCTTCGGCGCAATCCTCCCGTCAGCTTGGCAACAGTTCGTCAAGGCCGGCACCACAACTGGGCTCGACGACTGGCTGCACGCCGTCCTCGCGCAGCCGCCGGACCGCTCGGTCACGCGGCGCTTCCATCGGCGCAACGATCAGGGCGGCGTGGTACGGCGCTGGGTGAAAGCCGCTGGCCCTGAGCGGGTCACCGTCATCGTCACCGACGCCCGCCGACCCGAGCTGCTCACGAACAGCGTGGAGCAATTGCTGGCCCTGGAACCTGGCACCTTGGCGGCCGACGACCATAACGGCTACGCAGCCAATCGCGGCCTGACGACGGCCGAGTCCGAGCTCTTCCTCGCGCTCAATCGCGCGATCGAGCCCTATGACGTCGACTGGGATGACTACGAGCGCATCGTCCGGTTCGGTGCGCAGCGTCGGCTCATGGAGGAGCCGCCCAGCGCCGGCGATCGCCTGATACTGCCCGACTGGGCAGCCGCCCGCGCCGCAGAGCGCGGGGCCGAGTTCGCCGAGCAGATCACCCGGTCCGGCGCCCGCGTCATCGGCGACCTCTCGCTGCTCGCGGACGAGCCGCCGTCGCGGTCCGATGCCGACCAACCGGTCGCCGAGGTGCCTGTCGACATGGCCGCCGAGGCGCTGGCCGGCATGTTGTCAGCCGGCACCTGGCGAGGGCCCGATTTCGAGGAGCCCGACGAGGCGGAGGTCGCGACCCGCGTCGCACAGGTGCCGACGCGTCGGCTTGTTCGGGTCACCGTACGTCAAGTGTTTACGCGCCTTGTGGCATCGATCAAGCGTGGTTTCGCTCGTGGACGAGCCGCAGTCCTTCCAGCGTCAGGAAGGGATCGCGGTCGGTGATCGTCTCGCAGGCATCGATGACAGCTTCGGGGTAGGAACCCGTCACCACCACCGTGACCTCGTCGCTGGCCAAGCCGAGTTCCTCGATGATTCTCCGCACCAGGCCGTCGACGCCGCCGGCAAATCCGAAGATGACGCCGGACTGGATCGCCTCGACGGTGCCCTTGCCGATAACTCCGCGCGGCGTGGCCAGTTCGACCGCCCGCAACTGTGCGCCCCTGCGCGACAGCGCCTCCAGCGACAGCTCGACACCGGGCGCGATCGCGCCACCGATGTAGGCGCCGTTCTCGTCTACCACGTCGAAGATGGTCGCCGTGCCGTTCATGTCGACCACGATCGCCGGGCCGCCGTACAGCTCGGCCGCCGCCAGCGCGTTGACGATGCGGTCGGCGCCGACTTCGCGGGGGTTGTCGGTGTGGATGGGCACGCCTGTCTTCACGCCGGGTCCAACGATCGCGACCGGTGCGTCCGCGTAGTAGCGCTCGATCATGGCGCGGATCTCGACCAGGATCGCCGGCACCGTGCACGCGACGGCGATGGCGTCCACCTGAGCGAGCGTCGTGCGCGTGATGAGTCCCTGCAGGACGAGGTACCACTCGTCGGACGTGCGGTGCTCGTCGGACTTGACCCGCCAGTGGGCCGTGAGCTTGTCGGCTTCGAAGATGCCGAAAGTGGTGTGGCTGTTGCTGATGTCCAGCGCGAGCAGGCTCATGAGCTGACGGAATCGCTCTCGTAACCGGCACCGTGCGTCACGTCGCTGTACACACGATCTCCGGGAAGGAGCCCTTGGCTGGGCAGTGCCTCCGCCGGATCGTGGCCGGTGCCGATGACCCGGTTCTCGGAGTCGACGAACACGACATGCGGCTGATATTCACGAGCCTCGGCATCCTCCATCTGCGCGTACGCGATGAGGATCACGCGGTCGCCTGGATGCACCAGACGGGCAGCAGCGCCATTGATCCCGATGATGCCCGAGCCGCGCTCGCCAGCGATGGTGTAGGTCTCGAGCCGTGCACCGTTGTCGATGTCGACGATGTGCACCAGCTCGCCCGGCAGCAGGTTGGCGGCGTCGAGCAGATCGTGGTCGACGGTCACCGAGCCGACATAGTGCAGATCGGCCTGCGTCACCGTGGCCCGATGGATCTTCGACTTCATCATCGTGCGCAGCATGGCTAGTTCCCTTCAGTTGGGGAGGACTGTGAGTCCGACGGGGGAAGAGTGAGGTGGATGTTGTCAATCAGCCGCGGCTTGCCGACGCGGGCGGCGATGAGGAGACGCGCGTCGCCCGCCGTTGGATCGCCCAGGTCGGCGCTCGTCAATTCCAGGTAGTCGAGTTCGACTCCGGGAGCCTGGTCGATCGCAGCGTGGGCCGCCGCTAGGACGGCGCTCGGTCCGTCGGCGGATGCGGCGGCACCGGCACGGAGCGCGGCGTACAGCGCCGGAGCCTGCTGGCGCTGTTCGGGTGCCAGATAGGCATTGCGTGAGCTCATGGCCAGTCCATCGGCCTCGCGCACGGAGGGGCAGCCCTGGATCTCGACGCCCAGGCATAGCGCGTCATTCATCTGCGTGATGAGGACGAGCTGCTGGTAGTCCTTCTCGCCGAAGACGGCGACGTCAGGACGCACCAAACCGAAGAGCTTGCTGACTACAGTGAGGACGCCGCGAAAATGCGTCGGTCGGGACTTGCCCTCAAGGATGCTGCCGAGCGGGCCCGGATCAACGGTCACCTTCGCATCAACGCCTCCGGGGAACATCGTTGCCACAGTCGGCGCGAAAACCACGTCCACACCCGACTCCTCGCACCGCTCGAGGTCCGCGTCGAAAGTGCGGGGGTAGTCCTCGAAGTCCTCACCCGGGGCGAACTGGGTGGGGTTCACGAAGATCGACGCCACCAGGGTCTCGCCCAGCGGACGGGCGTGCTTCATCAGCTGCACATGGCCGTCATGCAGAGCGCCCATCGTTGGGACGAAGGCGATGCTGCTATCGAGTTGGCGGAGCTCGGCCGGCGTGCGGACGATCGTCGGCGTCATCAGGCGATCACCGTCACAGCCGCCAGTGCGTCCCACTCGGCTTCGCTGAGCACCTGGCGCAGAGCGGCAGCGGTGGCGGCGTCGATGCGGCCACTCTCGGCGGCGCGGGCAGCCGTCGCGCGAGCCAGCGCCACGTACGTGTCGAGCACTTCTGACTGGCCGGCGAGCGTTTCGGTGTGCGCGCGGACGGTGTTGACGTCGCCTCGGGCGACCGGCCCGGTGAGCGCTGCATCGCCGTACGCGAGCGCGTTGTCGAGCGAGGCGGTGAGCAACGGCCGCAGGACGGTGGAGGGATCGACGACGCCGGCGGCACGCAGCACATCCATCGCCTGCGCGACGAGCGTGTTCAGGTGGTTGGCGCCGTGCGAGAGAGCGGCGTGGTAGCTGTTTCGGTCGGACTCGTCGATCCATTCCGGCGTTCCGCCGAGTTCGGCGACGAGCGCCTCGGCCAGCGCGCGGTCGTCCGGTAGCGCCGTCAGCCCGAAGGCGCACGTGCGCTGAAGGTCGACTTCGGTGCCGGTGAACGTCATGGCCGGGTGGAAGGCAATCGCCCGGGCACCGGCCGAGACCATCGGCGCGAGAACGGCCAAGCCATGCCGACCGCTGGTGTGCATCACGACCTGACCCGGGCGGACGTGCGCGGCCAGATCGCGGGCGACATCGGCGAGCACGTCATCGGGCACGGCGATCAGAACGATGTCAGCGCGCTCAACCACCTCGGCTGGCGCAAGGATGTCAACGCCGTCGAGCAGGGTCTGAACGCGCAATTGCGAGGCCACTGAAGTTCCGCTGACTCCGACCAGCGGGTGGCCGGCCGAACGGAACTTCGCCGCGAGCACGGCACCGACGCGACCGGCGCCGACCACGCCAACCGTTGCGGCAGGGCAAGGCAGGGACTCGTGCACGGGAACACCCGTCATGGTTGTTGCCTTTCGTTCCAGTCCCGCGAGGGGTACCAGACGTTGACAGGTCGAGTTTACGTCTTCCCACGTCAGGGCGGAAGAGGGAGACCCCTGTGGTCACTGTCACAACGGAATAGGCCCCCAAGCTCTCCACTTCGCTCCGAGCAGGGGGTACCCCCATCCGCGCTGACGCGCGGGATTGCCGAGCCATAGGCTCGGTGCATGCCCCATGTGCGATGGCGCGAAGCCTGGAATGAGGCGCTCTACGGCCCCAACGGATTCTTCGTGACCGACCGGCCGGCGCAGCACTTTCGCACCGCAGTCACCGCGTCGGACTCCTTTGCCGAGGCGATCGCACGGCTGGCTCGCGACGAGGGGCTCTCGACCGTGGTCGATGTCGGCGCCGGCGGCGGCGAACTCCTGGCTCGGCTGAGCGTGATCGACGCAGGACTGACGCTGGTCGGCGTGGACGTGGCTGACCGCCCAACCTCTTTGCCCCCGGGCATCGAGTGGCACCACGACGTGCCCGCCGAGTTCGACGGGCTGCTTCTGGCACACGAATGGCTCGACAATGTGCCCTGCGACGTTGTGGAGCTGGATGACCATGGTGTTACGCGGCTGGTGCTGGTCGACCCGGAGACTGGCGACGAGCGCTTGGGCGACCCGATCGAATCGGCGTGGCTCGACGCATGGTGGCCGCTCACCGAACCCGGTGAACGCGCCGAGATCGGGGAACCGCGCGACGAGGCGTGGGCCGAGGCCGTCGAGGCGGTGACCGGCCTCGCCGTCGCCATCGACTACGGGCACCTGGCTGACGACCGTCCGGCCTACGGCTCGCTGGCCTCCTACCGTGACGGGCAGGAAGTGGACATCCGGCCCGACGGGACCCGCGACGTCACCGCGCACGTCGCCGTCGACGCGGTGGCTGATCACGTCGGTGGACGGCTGGAACGGCAGCGCGATGCCCTGGCCCGGCTCGGCGTCGACGGCACCCGGCCGCCCTTGGACCTCGCCGACGCCGACCCGCACGCGTACCTCACCGCCCTCAGTCGGGCTTCGGAGGCAGCCGAACTGCGCGCGCGGGGCGGCTGGGGCGACTTCTGGTGGATCGTCACGGACACCCGCGTGCGAGACTGACGCGCATGGTTCGGGAGATGACGGCCGCCCTCGGGAGCGGCTTCGCGACGACCGACATGGTGCTCAACATCGGGCCACAGCACCCGGCCACGCACGGCGTCCTTCGGCTGCGACTGACACTGGACGGCGAGCGCATCGTGCACTGCGAGCCGATCATCGGCTACATGCATCGCGGCGTCGAGAAGCTCTTCGAAGTGCGGGACTACCGCCAGATCATCATGCTGGCCAACAGGCACGATTGGCTGAGCGCGTTCAGCTCCGAACTCGGCGTCGCCCTGGCCGTCGAGAACATGCTCGGCATCGAGGTGCCGGAGCGGGCGACATGGCTCCGCACGCTGCTCGCCGAGCTCAACCGCACGCTGAACCACCTGATGTTCATGGGCTCGTATCCCATCGAGCTCGGCGCCATCACCCCGATCTTCTACGCCTTCCGGGAGCGCGAGACGCTGCAGGAAGTCATGGAGGAGATGTCCGGCGGGCGGATGCATTTCATGTTCAACCGCGTCGGCGGGCTGAAGGACGACACCCCGGTGGGATGGCTGGGTCGGACGTCCAACGCGATCGCCGCCGTCCGGCGTCGCATCGGCCAGATCGAGGACCTCATCCTCGGCAACGAGATCTTCAGGGCGCGGACCGTGGGCGTCGGCGTCCTCTCCCCCGAACTGGTCCACGCGTACGGCGTGTCCGGGCCGATCGCGCGCGCGGCCGGCGTTGACATCGACCTTCGACGTGACGAGCCGTACCTGGCGTACGGACAACTGCAAGACGTCCTCCGAGTGCCGACGAGGACGTCGGGCGACTCCAATGCACGGTTCGAAGTGCTCGTCGAGCAGGCCAAGATCTCCCTCGACCTCGCCGACGCCTGCATCGCCCGCATCGCCGACCTGCCGGCCGGGCCGGTCAACGTCCGGCTGCCGAAGATCGTGAAGGCGCCCGAAGGATCGACGTACGTCTGGACCGAGAACCCGCTCGGGCTGAACGGCTACTACCTGGTCTCACGCGGCGAGAAGACGCCATGGCGACTCAAGCTGCGGACCGCATCGTTCAACAACATCGCGGTCCTACCCGAACTTGTCGGTGGATGCGTCGTGGCGGACCTGGTGGCGATCCTCGGCTCGATGTTCTTCGTGGTCGGGGATATTGACAAGTAGGTAGCCGCGTCACGCCGCGGACGCGGCGGCGCCATTGGCCTCGGGTTCTTCGTCGTCCCCACCCGGGATGTGACAGGCGCGCTCCAGCAGCAGCGCCGCCACGACGAGCAACAGCCCGGCCACGGCAGCCGTGCCGGCGTGCCACACCCGGGCCGAGCCGAGCGGAGTGTCGAAGTCGGACACAAACGACATCGCGTACCCGCCGTAGCCGCCGAAGAACAGCCCCCCGACGATGAGGCTGGAGCGGGATAGCGCCAGCATCTTGACCCCGTGATCGGACGTCATCCGCTCATGCTTCTTGTGCAGGCTTTGCCACGTGTTCCACGCCAGCCCGGCGATCAGGACGGCGATCGTGAAGAGCATGGTCGCCGGACCCCAACCGATCTGAGGCGGCGTGACATCCATCCGTGCGGCCAGTGGACGCACCAACGTACCAAGGATGATGCCGGCGCCAATCAAGGCGACCACGAACAGCGGCGTCGCGCGCTTCATCGAAGCTGCCTCGGCCTCACAGGATGATCTCGAGGTCCTCGCGCTTCCGCACCCCGGACGTGTCCAGATCACTGAGGAGATCCGCGGCGAAGCCCTTACCCGGGATCTCGCCCTCAGGATCGATCTCCACCCACGGCACGAGAACAAAGGCCCGCTGGTGTGCACGAGGGTGCGGAAGGGTGAGCAGGTCATCGTCGGCGACGCGCTGGCCGACGACGATCAGGTCGACGTCGAGCGTGCGTGGCGCGTTCTTGGCTGAGCGGTCACGTCCGAAGGCGTCCTCGATGGCCAAGGCCCGGTCGAGCAACTGGTGAACTGTCAGCGTCGTGTCGATGAGGACCACCGCGTTCAGGTACGGACGCGCCTCCGGCGGGCTGTCGACCGGCGCGGTCTCATAGACCGACGAGATGGCGACGATCTTGACCTCGGGGGTGTCCTCGATGGCGGCGACGCCACCCTGAAGACGCTGCAACCGCTCCCCGAGATTGGATCCGAGGGCGATGATCGCCTGCCGGATCGGTCGCATGCCGCCGGTCATCGTGTCCGCATCGAGCACGTACGGCGTCGGGGATTCGGTCACTTACTTCCTCCGCTCAATGGTGACGCTCACGTCCGCGAACGGGACTTGGATCGGCGCCATCGGCTTGTGCACCGTAACGCTCGCCCAGAGCACCGGGGGGTAACCCAAGCACAAGTCCATCACACGCTGGGCAACCGACTCAATGAGTTGGAGTGGCTCAGCCGCAATGACCTCGTGGACTCCCTCCGCGAGGTCACCGTAGTCGACCGTGAGTCCAAGGTCATCTGCGGCTGCCGCGGTACTCAGGTTCAGGCCCAGGCTGACGTCGACGACGAACCGCTGGCCGTTCTCGCGCTCGTCGTCGTGGACCCCGTGGAAGCCCCATCCGCCGATACCCGTGAGGTCGATCCGGTCCATGCCATCAGGGCAACTCATGCTTCCTCCCGCATCCGAGCGACGACTCGCACCGCGTCTGCGCTCGCCCGCGACTCGTGGACCCGGACCGCCCAGGCTCCGGCGACGGCGGCCATGGTCGAAACCGCCACGGTAGCGGCTTCGCGCTCGTTCGTCGGTCGCAGTTCACCTTCGGCCGTGGCGAGCAGCTCGCCGAGGAAGCGCTTCCGGCTGGCCGCCACCAGCAGCGGAAATCCGAGCGCCATGAACGCGTCCAGGTGGGCGAGGATCACCCAGTTCTGGTCGGCCGTCTTGGAGAACCCGAGGCCGGGATCGACCACGATTCGGGATTCCGGGATCCCCGCCGCCAGCCCGGCGTCTATCTGCACGGATAGCTCGCGCACCACGTCGCGCACGACGTCGTCGTAGGTGGTGAGCTTCTGCATCCCGTCGGAATGGCCGCGCCAGTGCATGAGCACGATGGGTGAGCCCCCTGCGACTGCGATGTCCATCATCCGGGGATCCGCCCGGCCGCCCGAGACGTCGTTGATGAGTGCCGCCCCTGCCGCGAGCGCCCGCTCCGCGACCTCGGCACGCATCGTGTCGACGGAGACCGGTATCCCTTCGGCGGCAAGTCCGTGCACGACGGGAATGACGCGACGAAGCTCCTCCTCGGTGTCGATCCGGATGGCACCGGGACGGGTCGACTCCCCACCGACGTCGATCAGGTCTGCCCCTTGGGCGACCAGGCCCAAGCCGTGCTCGATCGCCGTCTCCGGGTCCAGCCATCGGCCGCCATCGGAGAACGAATCCGGGGTCACGTTGATGACACCCATGACGCGCGTCCGACCGATGGGCCGTAGCAGCTCAGTGCCGGTCAACGGGCGTCACCTCGTGATGAGTCCCATGGCCTCGGCCCGGCTCGCCGGGTCGAGCAGCTGGCCACGGACGGCACTGGTGATCGTCTTGGCGCCGACTTTGGCAACGCCGCGCATCGACATGCAGAGGTGCTCGGCTTCGATGACGACAATCACCCCGCGCGGCTGGAGTACTTCCTCCAGCGCATCCGCGATCTGCGTCGTCATGCGCTCCTGCACCTGCGGGCGCCGCGCGAAGACGTCCACGAGGCGAGCGAGCTTCGACAACCCGGTCACCCGGCCACCCTCCTCGGGGATGTAGCCGATGTGCGCCACGCCGACGAACGGCACGAGGTGGTGCTCGCACAGCGACCACATGTCGATGTCCTTCACCAGCACCAGCTCGTCGTGGCCGACGTCGAACACCGCCGACAGCACCCCGGCGGGGTCTTGGTCCATCCCGGCCAGCAGTTCGGCATAGGACTTCGCGACCCGACGCGGCGTTTCTCTCAAGCCGTCACGGTCCGGATCTTCGCCGATGGCGAACAGCAGTTCGCGAATCGCGGCCTCCGCCCGCGGCTGGTCAACGCTCATGAAGCACTCGCGGCGTCGGGGGCAGCGTCCGGGCCAGAGTCAGGCGCGATGACGGTGTCGGCGCCGGTGCTCGTGGACCCCTTGTCCTTCGCAGCCTCTCCGGCGACCGGCGGGAGAGTGGACGGGATCCGACTATCCGAGCCGGTCCATGCAGGGCGCACCTTGCGCCGACGCAGTGGTTCGAAGATCTCGGCGACCTCCGCCTTGTCGAGCGTTTCCCGCTCCAGCAGCTGGACGACCAGGTTGTCCAGGACGTCCCGGTTCTCGGTGAGGATATCGAATGCCTCCTGATGCGCCTCGGTGATCAGCTTGCTGATCTCCTCGTCGACAACGGCCGCGACGGCCTCGGAGTAGTTGCGGGAGTGCATCAGGTCGCGGCCGAGGAACGGCTGCGCTTCGTTCTCGCCCAGCCGGACGGCGCCGAGCCGCTGGGTCATGCCGTACTGCGTGACCATGGCACGAGCCAGGTTCGTGGCCTTCTCGATGTCGTTGCCGGCGCCGGTGGTCGGGTTGTGGAACACCAATTCCTCGGCGGCCCGGCCGCCCAGCATGTACGCCAGCTTGTCGAGGAGCTCGGCGCGGGTCTGGGAGTACTTGTCCTCGTCCGGCAGCACCATCGTGTATCCGAGCGCCCGCCCGCGGGGCAGGATCGTGATCTTGTGCACCGGATCACTCTGCGGGAGCGCCGCAGCAACCAGGGCGTGGCCGCCTTCGTGATAGGCCGTGATGAGCCGCTCATGCTCGTTCATGAGCCGCGACTTCCTCTGCGGACCGGACATGACGCGGTCGATCGCCTCGTCGAGCGCCTGATTGTCGATGGTCTTCTTGTTGATCCGCGCCGTGAGCAACGCGGCCTCATTGAGGACGTTCGCCAAGTCGGCTCCGCTGAATCCCGGTGTGCGTCGACCCACGGCCTCCAGATCGACGGATTCGGCAATCGGTTTGCCGCGAGCATGGACCTTCAGGATCTGGGTGCGCCCGGCGAGGTCGGGCGCGTCGACGCCGATCTGCCGGTCGAAGCGTCCGGGACGCAGCAGCGCCGGGTCGAGCACGTCGGGTCGGTTGGTCGCTGCGATCAGGATGACGCCGCCACGAACGTCGAAGCCGTCCATCTCGACGAGCAACTGGTTGAGCGTCTGCTCCCGTTCGTCGTGACCGCCGCCCATGCCGGTGCCGCGGTGCCGTCCGACAGCATCGATCTCGTCGATGAAGACGATGGCCGGCGCGTTCGCCTTGGCCTGCTCGAACAGATCGCGGACTCGGCTGGCACCGACACCGACGAACATCTCGACGAAGTCCGAGCCGGAAATCGAGTAGAACGGCACACCCGCTTCGCCGGCGACCGCGCGGGCAAGCAGCGTCTTGCCGGTGCCGGGCGGGCCGTAGAGGAGGACGCCCTTGGGGATCTTGGCGCCGACGGCCTGGAACTTGGCCGGCTCCTGCAGAAACTCCTTGATCTCGCCGAGCTCCTCAATGGCCTCATCGCAGCCGGCGACGTCGGCGAACGTCGTCTTGGGGGTGTCTTTGGTGATCAGCTTGGCCCGCGACTTGGCGAACTGCATGACCCGGCCACCGCCGCCCTGCATGTTGTTCAGGAAGAACAACAACAGGCCGAAGATCAACAGGATCGGCAGGAAGCTGAAGAGGAACGACACGAAGGCGTTCTGCTTCGGAACCTTGACGTCAAACGTCTTGAGCTTCTTGGCGGCGACGGCCTTCTCGGACTGCTCGACCAACCGGGACCCTTGGTCGCCCAGCCACTTCGACCGCACCTCGGTGCCGTTCTTCAGCGTCGCCTGGATCTCCTGGTCACCCTCGACGAAGGTGACCTCTTTGACTTTCGCGTCGTCGAGATACGTGACCATCGTGGCCGTGCGAATCTCACGCGAGCCGGCCGCGGACCCAGCCAATTCCACGACGACCAGCACAGTCACCGTGATGAGCAGGATCCAGAAAAGCGGACCGCGGAAAATTCGTTTGAGGTTCATTGGGCTTCACCGTACTTGAGCAGGCATAGCGGTAAACGCTCGAGGACGGCAAAAAGTCCCCGCTCGAATCAGTCGTGAACGTCACCGGCAAGCGTCGCGATGCAGCGCAGGTTGCGGTACTTCTCGGCGTAGTCGAGGCCGTAGCCGACGACGAACGCGTTTGGAATGTCGAATCCGACGTAGTCGACGTCGATCTCCATCTGCATCGCATCGGGCTTACGGAGAAGCGCGGCGATGCGCACCGAGGCCGGCCCGCGGGACTGCAGGTTGGCGACCAGCCAGGACAGCGTCAGGCCGGTGTCGACCACGTCCTCGACGATGAGAACGTTCCGGCCGGCAACGTCGGTGTCCAGGTCCTTGAGGATGCGGACCACACCGGAGGACTTGGTGCCCGACCCGTAGGAGGTGACAGCCATCCAGTCCATCTCGACGTGCCGGTCCAGTGCACGGGCGAGATCGGCCATGACCATGACCGCGCCCTTGAGGACACCCACCAGAAGCAAGTCGTCCTTGCCGGCGTAGTCGGCTTCGATCTCCTTGGCCATCGATCGCAGGCAGGTGGCGATCTCGTCCTCGGTGATCAGGAGTTGGTCGAGGTCGACGTCGTTCTCGACGCGCTGGAGGTCCACGGGACGAGGTTACCCGCCGGGAGCGAGGGCTGGTGCGCTCGCGCACCGAGTCCGAGCGAGCAAGGGTTGAAGCGTCGCGCAGCGACGCGATTACCGAGCGTACGAGAGCTCAGCCTGCCACAGGCGTCTGGATGAAACGCAGGGCTTCGCGATCCCGCACGGCGCTGATGCTGCCGGGCAGCTCGACCCGAACCTGGCCGTGCCAGTCGGTCACGAGTCGGTCGAGCTCGTCGAGGTGGCCGGCGGTGAGGTCGGAACCGACGACGCCGGCTTCGAGCGCAGCCAGGCGCAGCACACGGGACCGCAGCGCCGGCGCCAATGCGGACAGGTCGGCGACCCGAAGTTCGCCCTCGAAGGCCGTCAGCGCGAGCTGGTCGAGGAATTCGACGTCATCGCGGACCTGACCAGCGGTACGACCCAGCGCCTCGACGACGCCACCGCCGAGCACGTCTTCGAGGAGTGGCATCACCTCGTGCCGCAACCGTGAACGCCGGAAGCGCGGGTCGTCGTTGTGCGGGTCGGACCAGAAGTCCAGCCCGGCGGCCGTGCAGATGCGCTCCGTCTCGGACCGGCGCAGCCCGAGAAAGGGGCGCCGGAACGGCCCGACGGTTACCGGCATGCCGGCGATCGAACGCGGGCCCGAACCCCGCCCGAGCCCCATGAGGACAGTCTCGGCCTGATCGTCCACCGTGTGCCCGAGCAGGATCGCCCCCCTTTGATCAGATCCAGGGTGGTCGGCTTCGGCCGCCTCGAGCAACGCGTTGTAGCGGGCCGTACGGGCGGCGGCTTCCAGTCCGCCCTCCGTGTCCACAACCACCTCCACGACGTCCGCGGTCAGGCCGAGTTCGCGCGCCTGAGCGGCTGCCCGCGCCGCGACCAGCGCCGAGTCGGTCTGCAGCCCGTGATCGATGACGAGCGCGCGACAGTCCCAGCCGGCCTTCGGCCCGAGGAAGGCCAGGCACGCGGCGAGCGCCAGCGAATCGGCGCCGCCGCTCAGCGCGACCGTGACGCGGTCTCCGGGGTCCAGATCGTCGAGCACAGCGGCGACGGCGCGGCGGCCCTTCGCCACCACGGGGTCGAGTCTGGCGGTCCCTCCCGCTCGCGGGGGACGGTCAGCCATGGACGCGGTGCACCCACGTTTGGGGGGCCACGATCTCGGACCGCGACGGCAGGTTGTCGGCCGAGGCCCACACGGCGTTGAATCCGTCGCGCCCAACCCGTTCGGTTACGGACCGAACAAATGCGGCACCGTCGCGGTACTGCCGCATCTTGGCCTCCAAGCCCAGCAGCCGACGGATGATGCGGTCGAGGCCCCCGGTACCTGCGCGCCGACGCTCGAAGGCGCGACGGATCTGCACGACGCTCGGGACCACCTCCGGCCCAACGCCGTCCATCACCACGTCGGCGTGTCCCTCAAGCAGCGACATCACACCGGTCATCTTGTCGACGACGGCGCGCTGGGCATCGTTCTGGAGGACGTCCATGAGGCTGGCGTCGGACACGCCACGGATGATGCGGATGATCTCGCCGGCCCCGCGGGCCAGCAGCTTGCGCAGGGCCGCCGCGTCCAACTCCGTCGCGTCGGTGAACTCGGCGATGAGTGACCGCAAGTGGTCGCCGAGCCACGGAACCGCCGTGAACTGGACGCGGTGGGTCTCCTCGTGCAGACAGACCCACCGTCGGAAGTCATGGGGGTCGACGCCAAGCTGGCGTTCGGCGTGGACGACGTTGGGCGCCACCAGCAGCAGCCGCCCCGCGTCGGATCCGAACGGTTCGAACTGGCCGAGAACCTTGGTCGCCATGAACGACAGCAGTGCGCCGATCTCCATCCCGTTGATCGACTCGCCGACCGACGCTGCGAGGCCTGACGGGGCCCGGTCGGACTTCTGTAGCTTCGTGAACACCGGCTCCAGCAGCACCCGCGACGACGCCAGGTTCGCTTCCACCCAGCGCGCCCGATCGACGATGAGAATCGGAGTCTCGGCCGCCGGTGTGGGAGACAGCCCGGTGAAGGCGCGAACCGGCCCTTCAGCCGCCTCCGCGGCTGCCCGCAGATCGCCGATCACCTCGTCCACCTCGGCTGCGGACAGCGCCGGACCGGGCGGCACCATGCGCTCGGCAGTCTTGAGCGCGAGGTCCCAGTCGATCATGGCCCCACGGTACGTGCCGAGCACGTGCACCGCGCCAGTGCTGCGGCCACGGCATCGAGGGCGTCCTGGGTGTCCGCGTTGGGAATGTCCTTGGCCTGATCGGCCATGACGGCGAACACGATGGGGGTTCCCAGCCGGTCGGTGACGACGCCCGCGAGCGAATGGACATCGGTCAGGGTGCCGGTCTTGGCACGGACCACTCCCCGCCCGTCGTCTTCCTTCCCAAAGCGCTTGTCTAAAGAGCCGGAGAAGTGTGCAACCGCCAGGTCGGCGATCAGGCCTGCCGTCCGGGGCGTCGCGGCCGCCTTGGCGATCGTCTGGGCCAACGTGACCGGGGCGATGCGGTCATGTCGCGAGAGACCACTGCCGTCGTGCATCGACAGGCCGTTGGTGTCGATGCCGTTCGCCTGAAGCACCTCGAGAACCGTGGCGACACCGTCGTCGAACGAGCCCGGCCGACTGGCGGCGAGCGCCGCTTGGCGCAGGAGCACCTCGGCCGCCTCGTTGTCGCTGGAGGCCAGCATCTCCTCGGTGATGCGAGCCACGGTCGCACTCCGGACGCTCGCCACGGGCGTGGCGCCGCTCGGGACGGCCACGGCCCGGTGCTCGTCCGCCACGTCGACGCCGACGTCCTCCAACGCATCGGCGAACGCGTCGGCGGCGTCGGCGGCTGGCTCGGCGGTGCGCACGCCGTCGTCGATACCTCGGTCGACCCACAGCGCACTGATCGGCGTGACGAGCTTCTCCGCCCGGTACGACGCCTCCCAGGCGGGATTGAACGACGGACCACTGAACCTGGACGCGTTGTAGTCCAGCTGCACGCTCCCGATGCCGGCCGTGCGCAGCGCGGCCGCGGTCCTCGCGGCCAGCGTCTCGACGTCCGCCTCGACGCCGAACACCTTCTTCTCCGGCGGCTCCGACTGCAGGTACGGATCCCCGCCGCCGACGAGGACCACGTGGCTGCCTGAGCGCACCACGGACGTCGTGAAGCGCCGCTGCGGATCAACTTTCGACAGCACGGTGAAGGCCGTCAGTACCTTCGCGGTGGATGCCGGCATGAGTGCACCTGAGCCGACGGTGGCCACTGCGTCACCCGTGCGCGCGTCGACGGCAGCGAACCCAACCCGCTTGCCGAGCTTTTCCTCGTCGTCCAGCGGGTCCTCCACGGCCGACCGGATCGCCGCCACATTGAGCTCGGGCGTCGGCTGGGTCGCAGGCTCCACGGCCACGTCTGCGGGGATGAAGTTCAGCTCATCAGGCGTCCGGACGGCAGCGGCACCGCACGCACCGCCGCAGATCAGGCCGTTGAACGCGCCACCGAGCCAGAGTGTGACGACGATGGCTGCGAACGCGGTGAGGGTCGTCACGAACATCGCGACCGTGCCGAACCGGCCGGCCGCCCCTCGCTGATACTGCCCCCTCGTATCTCGCCCTGCCACGTGGGCCACACTAGAGGGCGTACTGATGGCAGCCGGTGCACCAGACACCGGCACCGACTCCGGAGGCATCGTGGCCGACCTGATCTTCGACGTCACTGTGGAAATCCCCAAGGGCGGCAGCAACAAGTACGAAGTCGATCACGCGACCCATCGCATCCGGCTGGACCGGATTCTCTTCACGTCCACGCAGTACCCGGCCGATTACGGCTTCATTGACGACACGCTCGGCCTCGACGGCGATCCGCTGGACGCGCTCGTGCTGTTGCCGTCGCCCACGTTCCCCGGTTGCGTCATCAGTTGCCGCGCCATCGGCATGTTCCGGATGACCGACGACGCCGGCGGTGACGACAAGGTGATCTGCGTGCCGGCCACTGACCCGCGCCAGGAGCATCTGCGCGACCTCCACCACATGCCGGAGTTCGACAAGCTGGAGATCCAGCATTTCTTCGAGGTCTACAAGGACCTGGAGCCGGGCAAATCGGTCGAGGGCGCCGGCTGGGTCGGCCGCACCGA
>DATLCL010000294.1:0-8358 GCA_035526415.1 Aeromicrobium sp. | reverse complement strand
CGGGATCCATCGAAAGCGTCTTCTTGAACCCGGCACCGAGGCTCAGCACCTGGAAGCCGCCGGAGTCGGTGAACGTCGGTCCCGGCCACGCCATGAATGCCGCCAGCCCGCCGGCGTCGGCGACGACGTCGTCACCCGGCGGGAGGTACAGGTGATATGCGTTGCCGAGCACGGCCTGGGCGCCGACGCTTCGCACGGCGTCGGGGCTGACGGCCTTGACGGTGGCGCGGGTGGCAACCGGGATGAAGGCAGGCGTCTGGATGTCGCCATGCGGCGTGCTCAGGACTGCGGCGCGTGCGCGACCCTCTCGGGCATCGATGCTGAACACTCGCCGATTCAACCACCCGATCAGCGGAGCAGGCCGGTGCCCTCCGACGGGGAGGTTGTCGGTGTCGGGCAGGCCGAACTGGAGGCGCCTGGGCTCGGCTGATCCGATGGGGATGCCGTTGCCGTTGGGCAGTCGCTGGGCGTGGCAGTGGGCGTGGGCGTGGCGGAGGTGGTCGGTGTGGGCGACTCCGACGGCTCCCCGCTCGGAGTCGGCGACTCGGACGGTTCGTCCGTCGGTGTTGGTGTGGCTGTCGGGGATGGCACGAAGACCGGATGTCCACCGTGGACCGTGTTTCCGATGGTCGTGCCCGGCTCGTTGGATCCCCAAGTCCTGCCGACGGCGCTCTCATAGAGGGAGATCGCCACGAGCGTGACGCCAATGGTCAGCAGCGATGCGATGGCCACCGACTTCCAGTGAATCTGGCTCCACCGGCTCGGCGCCTTGTGGTCCGAGGTGACCGAAGGTGGGACCTCCGGCTCCGACTGGGCCGGGAGGATGGTGGTATCTCCGGCATTCTCCACGGCGACGTCGTGATCGGCACCGGTTTCGATCACCGTTCCACGGTCGGTGCGCACGAGGACCGTCGGAATGACCTGATGCGTCTTGTCGATCGTGGTGGTGAAGAACGACGTGCTGAAGGTGGCGATGAGGCTTCCGATCGCGATGCCGCTAAGGGTGCCACCGAGCCCCAGATGACCGCCCAACCATGCCGCGACGACCGCCGCGATGCTGGTGCCGAGCAGCTTGGGCCACGTCAGGTCTCCGGGGAGCTTGGGTGCAGCCATGGTGTCGAGCCTACCGATGCCAATCCACTGATCTGCGCGTCGCTTCACGATTTGTCGGTGGCCCCTGCAAGGCTGGGCGACATGGAGTTGGTTGTCGTTCTACTCATCGGTTTGGCCGTCGGGGCGGCGGCTGGTTTCGTCGTTGGCCGAAGCCGCGCGGGCGGCGAGAACCTCGACGTCCTGCGGGCCCGCCACCAAGCGGAGGTGCTCGGGGTCCGACATGCCGAGGCCCAAGAGAAGGCGATGCTCCAGGCCGATCTCGCACAAGCGCAGGCCACGGCGGTCGCGCTTCGCGATCAGGTCGGTCAACTCACCGAGCAACGCCAGCGCGAGCTCGCAGAGCGGGCGAAGTCGCAAGCCGACGAGAGCAAGGTTCTGCAGCACATGGCCCCGATCGCCAAGAACCTGGCCGACATGCAGCGCAAGGTCACCGAGATCGAGCAGCAGCGAGCCGCCCAGCACGGCGAGATGGCTGAGCAGATCAAGCACACGCGGCTGACCGCCGAGCAGTCCCGGGCCGCGGCCGAGACGCTTTCTTCTGCTCTCCGCAACAACCAGGTCCGCGGGGCCTACGGCGAGATCCAGTTGGAGTCCATCGTCGAGGCGGCCGGGATGATCAAGCGCGTCGACTACGCGACGCAGGAGTCGATCGTCGCCGATTCCGGCGCCCGCCGGCCCGACATGGTGGTCAAGCTGCCCGGTGGCAAGGAACTCGCCATCGACGCCAAGGTCCCGTACAACGCGTTCATCGAGGCCAGCCGTGCCGATCTGGAGGACGCCCAGCGCGTTGCGCTCCTCAAGGAGCACGCCAAGGCCGTTCGGGCCCACGTCAACGCGTTGGCCGACAAGAGCTACTTCACCGGCCTGAAGTCGAGCCCGGAGTTCACCGTTGCCTTCATTCCGAACGACGCCATCCTGCTCGCCGCACTCGACGCAGATCCCACGCTCGAGGGCGACGCGCTTCGCAAGGGGGTCGCCTTGGCGACGCCTACCAGCCTGTTCGGGATGCTCAAGTCGCTGGCCTACACGTGGAAGCAGGATGACCTGGCTGAGAATGCCCGTGAGGTTGTCTCGATGGGCCAGGTGCTGTTCAGTCGGCTCAGCACGGTGGCCAAGCACGCATCCAAGCTCGGCCGCTCGATCGAGCGCTCGGTGAAGGACTACAACGCTTTCGCCGGCTCCATGCAGACCCAGCTGCTCACGCAAGCCCGGCGGTTCGATGGCATCGAGTTCGAGTCGCCACAGGAGATCGAGAACGGCACGCGCCAGTTCACGGCCGCCGAGTTCGCCGCGCTCGAGCAACTCGACGGCGTCGAGCGCCCCGTGCTCGAACTTGGCGGTCACATGGACGCAATCGGTGATCAGGAGCAAACTGGCTGAACACGTGGCCGCCGCGGCCACCGGAGTGTTCGCTCACCCGAGGAGTCCTCATGGTCGTTTCCAAGGTGCCACCGCTCTCGGCCGTCGCGATCGTCGTGCTGTTCATCGCCGGAACCGCGTCGTTGGGGACGCCGATTCCCGTCGACGCGTCGCCAGCGGAGACCATCGCGTGGCTGAAAGCGCATCAGTCCGATGTGCCGGTCGCCGTCGCCAGTTTCGCCCTCAGCGTGATTCCCTTCTTCGTCCTCGTAGCGTGGGTCCGGCGGGCTCTACCGGACGTCTACGGCTATGCGTTCCTGGCAGCGGCGGGCGCCGCCGCCGCCCAGATCGTTATCTCGTCGTGGTTCGTGGCTGGGGCAGCGTTGCATGCCGACAGCATCGACCCGATGACGGCACGGTCACTGCTCGACGTGGGTGCATATTTCGGGCCGGTATTGACGACGACGGACGTCGTGATGGCCGGTGCTGTGGCGTTGGCCGCGCTGCGCGAAGGCTCCCTGCCACGATGGCTCGGCTGGATCAGTGCGGTGTTCGCCGTCGAGCAACTCGCCGAGACGGCGACCATCTTCGGCACATCGGGTTTCGCAGCGCCAGGCGGAGACTGGAACAACATGCTGGGCGCGGGACTGTTCGTTGTCTGGATCGTGGCATTGGGCTTCGGGCTGCGGAAGCGGGTACTCCCGGCGGCGTAGGCGTTGATGCGCCCGTGAGCCGACGTCCTTCCCGCTCCGGTGGAATACCGTGGAGCGATGCCGAACGGTGAGAGCTTCCGGCGCCAACCCCGCTGGCTAGTCGCGCCCTTCGTCTTGGCGTTCATCCAAGTGGCGGGGACGTTCGGCGCTTCTTATCGGCAGCCGGAGGCCCGGCCACCGGACGCCGTGAGCGTCGCGCTTGCCCTCGTCGGCCCGGCGGCCTTCCTGCTGATTCCCTACCGCACGAGGCTCCTGCTGGCGACGGTCACCGCTGCGACTTTCGCCTACCTCGCGCTCGGATATCCGTACGGTCCCATCTTCGCGTCCTTCGCGATCGCCGTCGTGATCGCCGTGATGCGTGGGGCACGGATCGAAGCGTGGGCAGCGGTCGTCGTGGTACTCGGTCTTGCGAGCCCTGTCCGCATGCTCTCGGTGGACATGCAGTGGTCCTGGGCGTGGTTCGCGGGGGTTACGGCGTGGGGCCTGATCATCGTCGGCCTCGGCGAGTTGCTCCGCCTCAATCGCGCACGGCAACTCGAGGCGCGGCGTGCCCGCGCGGAGGAGCGGCGGCGCGAGGCCGGGGAGGAACGACTGCGCATTGCCCGCGAGCTGCACGACGTCGTCGCCCATCACATGTCGCTCATCCACCTCCAGGCCGGTGTGGCGCTCCATGTCCTGGACCGTAAGCCAGATCAGGCGGAGACGGCGCTGGTGACGATCAAGGACGCGAGCAAGGAGGCGCTCACCGAGTTGCGCGCACTCATCGGGGTTCTACGAGCCGAAGGCGAGGCGGCGCCACGCTCGCCCGTGGCCTCGCTGCCGGCCTTGCAGGAACTGGCAGCGCGGACCTCGCAGGCGGGCGTCTCGACGACCGTCGACGTGCACGGCGACCTCGGTGGCGTGCCCGCCTCAGTCGGCACGGCTCTCTATCGCATCGCACAAGAGGCGGTCACGAACGTCGTCCGGCACAGCGGCGCGACGCGGGCCAGAATCGCGGTCACAGTCGGCGATGCTGCCGCCACATTGAGCGTGGCCGACAACGGTCGCGGAGCGGCGCAGGCGCAGGAAGGCTCTGGGCTGCGCGGCATGCGGGAACGGGCGAGCGCGCTGGGCGGAACGGTGTGGTTGGGTCCGGCCGGCGGCGGTGGTGCTGAACTCAAGGCAGAGCTCCCACTGGGAGGTGACGCATGATTCGGGTCCTCCTGGTGGACGATCAGGCCCTCCTGCGCGCGGGCTTTCGGGCGTTGATCGATGCCGAGGACGACCTCGACGTCGTGGGGGAGGCCGGTGACGGGGAGGCCGCCGTGGAGGTTGCCCGCCGGACGCAGCCGGACGTCGTGCTGATGGACATCCGCATGCCACGGGTCGACGGGCTCGAGGCCACCCGCCGGATCTCCGCGGAACCCACGCTGGCCGAGACCCGCGTCATCATCCTGACTACGTTCGAGCTGGACGAGTACGTGTTCGACGCCCTGCGCAACGGTGCCAGCGGCTTCCTGCTGAAGGACACCGAGCCGGCCGACCTGCTCGCCGCCATCCGTGTGGTCGCCAGCGGTGACGCACTGATGTCGCCGAGCGTCACCCGGCGGTTGATCGAGGAGTTCGCCAGCCGGAGCCGGCCGACTGCGCCCTCAAGCACCATGGATGTCCTGACCGAGCGCGAGCGCGAGATCGTGGCGCTGGTCGGTGAAGGACTCAGTAATGCGGAGATCGCCGAGCGGCTCGTCGTGAGCCCGGCTACGGCGAAGACCCACGTCAGCAGGGCCATGACGAAGCTGCACGTCCGCGACCGCGCTCATCTCGTCGTCATTGCGTACGAGACCGGACTCGTCCGCCCCGGGTGGACGAACTAGGTTCCCTCGTACTCCCTCTGAGGTAGGCGAAGTGTCGCCGCGTGGCCGATGTGCGGGCGCCGGCATCTCGCGACGCTGGAAGCGAACGATCCGATCCACATCAAGGAGGAATCATGCTTGCAGCACTGGCACTCGCATCGCAGTACCCCGACCACTACGGCCCGCCGCCCTGGTGGCCCATCTTCCCGATCCTGTGGCTGTTGGTCATCGGGGCGATCGTCTTCACCGTCGTCCGGTTCGGCCGTCGTCGGGGTGGGTGCGGCTACGGCTATGGGGGCGGACGCGGAGGGCTCGACCGGCTCGCCGAACGGTACGCCGCCGGCGAGATCGACGAGACCGAGTACCGCAACCGTCGGGAGGTGCTCGAGGAGCAGTTCGAGCGACGTCGCCGCTGACGTCCCCCTGGATCGCCGGTCTCGGTCAGCCCAGCGCTTGATCGAGGTCGGCGATCAGGTCGTCCACGTCCTCGATACCGATGCTGATCCTGACGAGGTCGTCCGGGGGAGCCGCGGTGGACCCGGCGGCGGACGCGTGCGTCATGACGCGGGGGTGCTCGATCAGCGATTCGACGCCGCCGAGACTCTCGGCGAGCGTGAAGATCTTCGTCCGTTCGCACAGCTCGATGGCCGCGTCCTTGCCGCCGGCGAGGCGGGCCGAGATCATGCCGCCGAACCGCCGCATCTGCTTGGCCGCCACCAGGTGGCCCGGGTGGGACTCGAGCCCGGGGTAGATGACCTCGGCCACCTTTGGATGGTCGGCGAGCAGGTGTGCGACGGCTTCGGCGTTGCTGCAGTGCCGCTCCATGCGGATCGCCAACGTCTTGATGCCCCGCAGCAGCAGGTAGGAGTCGAACGGGCCGGGAACCGCGCCGGCGCTCTTTTGCAGGAACTCGAAGCGCTCGGCGAGGTCGTCGTCGTCGGTGACGAGAGCTCCGCCGATGACATCGGAGTGCCCGCCGAGGTACTTCGTCGTCGAGTGCATGACGACGTCCGCGCCCAGCGCGAGCGGCTGCTGCAGATACGGCGAGGCGAACGTGTTGTCGACGACGAGCGTGGCGTTGCTGGCATGGGCAACCTCGGCCAGCGCGCTGATGTCGGCGATGTTGAGCAAGGGATTGGTCGGCGTCTCGACCCAGAGGACCCTGGTGGCCGGTGTGACCGCCGCGGCCACGGCGTCGACGTCGCTGACCGGCACAAGCGAGTAGGTGACGCCCCATTCGGTCAGGACCTTGTCGAGCAGCCGGAACGTTCCGCCGTAAACGTCGTTGGGCAGGACGATGTGATCTCCGGGGCGCACCAGGGCGCGCAGCGCGGTGTCGGTGGCGGCCATCCCGGAGGCAAACGACCGGCCGTACGTGCCACCCTCGAGCGACGCCAGAACGGTCTCGACGACGGAACGGGTCGGGTTGCCGGCGCGCGCGTAGTCGAACGCGCCGCGGGTCTGGCCGACCGCGTCCTGCTCGAACGTCGTCGAGGTGTGGATCGGCAGGATGACGGCCCCGGTCGAGGGGTCAGGCTCCTGCCCGGCATGGATGGCGCGCGTGGAGAAGCCGGGCTGCTCACCGGTCATACGTGCACTCCCAGCAGGTCGTGGCGGGTGAGGACACCCAACGGTTTGCCGTCCTCGATCACCATGACCGCGTCGGACTCGCTGAGTTGCTTGACGCAGACGCTGATGTCCTCGTGCGAGCCGATGAGGGGGAGTGTTGGCTCCATGTGCTGCGCAACCGCGTCGGTGAGTTGCGCGCGTCCCTCGAACACGGCGCTGAGCAGCGCACCTTCGGAGACGCTACCGACCACTTCGCCGATGACGACCGGCGGCTCCGGCCCGACGACGGGCATCTGGGAAACGCCGTATTCGTGCAGGATCCGGATAGCGTCGCGGATCGTCTCGCTGGGATGCGTGTGCACGAGCGCTGGCATGTCGCCGGACTTCTGCCGCAGCAGCTGGCCGACGGTCAGCTGGCTCGGCTTGCCGGTCATCGGCGTGCGCAGGAAGCCGTAGGACGACAGCCATTCGTCGCTGAACACCTTCGACAGGTAGCCGCGGCCGCCGTCCGGCAGGATCACGACGACGAGGGCGTCGGGCTCGCGCTCGGCGACCTGCGCCGCTGCGACGACGGCCATACCGGACGAGCCGCCGACGAGGATGCCCTCCTCCCGCGCCAGGCGGCGCGTCATCTCGAAGGAGTCGGCATCGGAGACGGCGATGATCTCGTCCGGGATCGACGGGTCGTAGGCGTCCGGCCAGAAGTCCTCACCGACGCCCTCGACGAGATACGGGCGTCCGGTGCCGCCGGAGTAGACGGAGCCCTCCGGGTCGACGCCGACGATCTTGACTGCGCCGCCGGAGATTTCCTTGAGGTAGCGCCCGATCCCGGTGATCGTGCCGCCGGTGCCGACGCCGGCGACGACGTGCGTGACTTTGCCGTCGGTGTCGTCCCAGATCTCCGGGCCGGTGGTCTCGTAGTGGCTCTGCGGGCCCGCCGGGTTGGAGTATTGGTCCGGCTTCCAACCGCCCGGGGTCTCGCGCACCAGCCGGTCGGAGACCGAGTAGTAGGAATCGG
Source organism: Aeromicrobium sp. (assembly GCA_035526415.1). Lineage (GTDB taxonomy): Bacteria > Actinomycetota > Actinomycetes > Propionibacteriales > Nocardioidaceae > Aeromicrobium. The sequence continues at coordinate 754 of DATLCL010000294.1, read as the reverse complement.
GATGGTCCGGCGGCACGGCCGTCGGGCACTCGACCACCTCCGCGCCATAGGCACGCATGGTGTTCTGCTTGTCCTGGCTGACCTTGTCGGGGCAGACGAAGATGCACTTGTAGCCGCGCTGCTGCGCGACGATCGCAAGCCCGACCCCGGTGTTTCCCGACGTCGGCTCGATGATCGTGCCGCCTGGCTTGAGCGCACCCGACGCCTCAGCCGCTTCGATCATCAGGGCCGCAATGCGGTCCTTGACGCTGCCACCCGGGTTCAGGAACTCGAGTTTGGCGGCCACGATCGCTGATCCCGGCGGGATGACGCGGTTCAGCCGGACCAGCGGCGTCCCGCCAACGAGGTCGACCACGTGGTCCGCGATGCGCATACGGCCATTCTTGCAGCGTCTTCAGCGCACGAGGACCGGCGCCGCTTCGTGCACGTCGATGACGGTCGCAGGGCCGGCGGCGACAAGAGCTTCGCCGAGGTCGGTCCACCCATCGCCGTCGATCGAGAAGCGGACGCTGTACGTCGTGTCGACGCGCGCCTCCAGGTCGGCCGGCTGCCAGTACCGGTGGGTGATGTCCCCGCGCGGATACGGCTTGCCGGGCTGGTCGGTGGTCTGCGTCGTGCCGTCGCCGTGGACCCAGGTGAAGCTCTCCGGCGTGGCTTCGACTTCGATCTCGTGCCCGAGCAGATCGATCGACGTCTGGAACGGCTGGGGGTCGACCCAGAAGATGGTGGGGACGTTGACGAGCGTCTCGCCATC
>DATLCL010000293.1:0-12623 GCA_035526415.1 Aeromicrobium sp. | reverse complement strand
CGAGACGCCGGTCGAGCTCAGCTTCTCCCAGATCCAGAAGGTCTAGTTAGGAATCCGCATGGCCCCCAAGAAGAAGATCGCCGCTGTCGTCAAGGTGCAGCTGCAGGCCGGCATGGCCAACCCCGCCCCGCCGGTCGGCACCGCACTCGGTCCGCACGGCGTCAACATCATGGACTTCTGCAAGGCGTACAACGCCGAGACCGAGTCCATGCGCGGCAACGTCATCCCGGTCGAGATCACCATCTACGAGGACCGCTCGTTCACGTTCGTCACCAAGACCCCACCGGCCGCCGAGCTGATCAAGAAGGCTGCCGGCCTCAAAAAGGGCTCGGGGACCCCGCACACCGACAAGGTGGGCAAGATCTCGCCTGAGCAGGTACGTGAGATCGCCACCACCAAGATGCCTGACCTCAACGCCAACGACATTGAGCAGGCCGCCAAGATCATCGAGGGAACCGCCCGCTCCATGGGCGTCACCGTCGAGTAAGAGCACGACCACACCAACAAATCGTGGGAGGGCCCGCTGTGGGCCCGCTGACCACACTTCTGAGAGGGAATCAGATGAGCAAGCACAGCAAGGCCTACCGCGCCGGCGCGGCGAAGATCGATCGGGACGCCGTTTACGCTCCGCTCCAGGCGCTGACCTTGGCCAAGGAGACCGCCAGCACCAAGTACGACTCGACCGTCGACGTCGCAGTCCGGCTCGGCGTCGATCCACGTCAGGCCGACCAGATGGTTCGTGGCACCGTCAACCTGCCGCACGGCACGGGCAAGACGGCTCGCGTTCTGGTGTTCGCCACCGGCGCCAACGCCGACGCCGCCCGTGAGGCGGGTGCCGACTTCGTTGGCTCGGACGATCTGGTCGAGAAGGTCTCCGAGGGCTGGCTCGACTTCGACGCCGTCGTCGCAACGCCCGACCTCATGGGGAAGGTCGGACGACTTGGCCGCGTGCTCGGCCCGCGCAACCTCATGCCCAACCCGAAGACCGGCACGGTGACGATGGACGTCGCCAAGGCTGTGTCCGACATCAAGGGCGGCAAGATCGAGTTCCGCGTCGACCGCCACTCCAACGTCCACTTCATCATCGGCAAGGCATCCTTCACCGCCGAGCAGCTGACCGACAACTTCGCCGCGGCGATCGACGAGATCCTGCGTTTGAAGCCGGCCAGCTCCAAAGGCCGGTACCTGAAGAAGGTCACAGTCTCGACGACGAACGGCCCGGGCGTGGGTGTCGACCCGCAGCAGAAGCGCGATGCGGCTGACGCCGGTTCGGCGGCTGCTGCTTCAGATTCCGACCAGTAGGCTCGCGGCCATGCGTAGCCGCTTGGGAATCGTCCTTGTCGTCGGGCTCCTGATGGGATTTGTCGCGTCATGCGGCAACGAGCCGGACCTGTTGACCGCCGAGACCTTTTTTCCCCGGGTGTCGAATGCGCAGCTGAAGGCCGGGTCGAGCAACATCGCGATGACGCTGACGGCGCCGGGCGGCCAGAAGTTCACCTCGCACGGACAGATGAAGCTCGGAGCGCGGCCCGCGGACACCGCGATGGCGATGACCGTCAATGGAGACACCGGGGGACTGGGTACCGTCGAGCTCCGGCTGGTCGATCGCGCGTTCTACATCTCGCTGGGTGCTCTCACCCAGAACAAGTTCGCCAAGATCGATCTGTCCGACGAGTCGAACCCGATCGCGCGTCAGTACGGCGACATCATCCAAAACGTCGACCCGGCGCGACAGCTGCGTCAGTACGAGGATGCGATCACGAAGTTCGACGCGTCGGGCAAGCCCACCGAGATCGACGGAGTCAAAGCTCAGCCGTACCGGATCTCGGTCGATCCGACGAAGGCTGACCAACTGAAGCAGTTTGACCAGGCGTCGCTGCCGGACTCGATCACGTTCACGCTCTACGTCGGGCCGGACGACCTGCCCCGCCGGATGGTCTCGCGAATGCCGAGCCAGAGCGGGACGACCAAGCTCCAGCTGGACTACACCAAATGGGGTGAGAAGGTGACCATCACGGCGCCCAGCAAGGCCCGGATCACCAAGGACAGCCTGCTGGATCGTCTCGGCCAGCCAAGCGGCACACCAGCGACGCCCTGACATCCCTCAATTTGTGTCCCCTCGCTCACCTCACCTAGACTGACGGACGCCGAAGACCGCTGGTCGGATCGAGGTCCGGTGACTGTGTCACAGGATTGGGATCCCGAAGTGCCCGTGAGGGCGGCCCGCGCAGGTTCACGCAAGACGCCCAGTCAGAAATGACACTGTCGCCCCGTGCCTGCGCCGGGGCGTTTCTCGTTGGGGATCAGTCGAGATTCGGCCCAACGAGAAGGAGAGCCATGGCACGCCCGGACAAGGAAGCCGCCGTTGCCGAACTCGCCGGAGAATTCCGCGAGTCGAACGGGGCCGTCCTCACCGAGTACCGCGGCCTCACGGTCAAGCAGCTGCAGGAACTGCGCCGCTCGCTCGGTGAGAACGCGCGATACGCCGTCGCCAAGAACACGCTGACCAAGCTCGCCGCCAAGCAGGCCGACATCGAGTTCCCCGAGGAGCTCCTCACCGGCCCGACCGCCATCGCCTTCATCACCGGTGATGTCGTCCTGGCAGCAAAGGGCCTGCGTGACTTCGCGAAGGAGAACAAGACTCTCGTCATCAAGGGCGGTTTCCTGGACGGCAAGGTCCTGGCACCCGACGAGATCAAGAAGCTTGCCGACCTCGAGTCCCGTGAGGTCCTCCTCGCGAAGCTCGCAGGCGGCATGAAGGCCAGCATCGCCGGTGCGGCTGGCCTGTTCAACGCACCGCTCGCGCAGGCTGCCCGCCTGCTTGCTGCGTTGCAGGCCAAGGCTGAGGCGGACCCGTCCGTCCTGGCCCCAGCAACTGGCACCGAAACCGCCGAGGCTCCCGAGGCCGAGGCAGTCGTCGACGAAGCACCCGCTTCCGACGACGCTCCTGCATCTGACGACGCAGGTTCCGAGGGCTGACGCCCGATCAACCATCGGACCCTGCGGGGTCATCTACGGAAGGAAACGCCATCATGGCGAAGCTCAACACCGAAGACCTCCTGGACGCGTTCAAGGAGATGACGCTCATCGAGCTCAGCGAGTTCGTGAAGCAGTTCGAGGAGACCTTTGAGGTCACCGCGGCAGCTCCGGTTGCCGTTGCGGCCGCCGGCGCTCCGGCAGCGGCTGGCGGCGACGCTGCCGGTGGCGACGCGGACCAGGACGAGTTCGACGTCGTCCTCGAGGCTGCTGGCGACAAGAAGATCCAGGTCATCAAGGAGGTCCGGACGCTCACCAGCCTCGGCCTCAAGGAAGCCAAGGATCTCGTCGAGGGCGCCCCGAAGCCGGTCCTCGAGAAGGTCACCAAGGACGCCGCCGACAAGGCGAAGGAGGCCCTCGAGGCCGCCGGCGCCACCGTCTCGGTCAAGTAACGCAGCGTCAGACACGGCGCTCGTCCCCTTGCGGGGCGGGCGCCGTGTTGCGTTCTGAGACGCGCGTTCTGGAACCCGTGCTGTGACGTTCTGAAACCGGTTCTAGTACCCGGTTCAGAGGCGTCGTGACATGGCCTGATCGAGTGCGCTAGGGTCAGCCGAACTCTCGGTTGACCGACGACTGCCGCAGGTGACGATTCCGTAACTTTCCGGCAGGCTTTCGGTTAGAGTGTGTGTCGCGAGTCACAAGATTGAGCCGCAAAAGAGTGCAGTGCGCACTGGCGCTGCAGCAGGAGGGGACCTCGTGGGAACAGATGTTGGGATCGTAGGCCTCACAAAGCAGTTCGGTAGCCAAGTCATCTGGCGCGACGTGACTTTGACGCTCCCGGCCGGCGAGATCAGCGTGATGCTCGGTCCGTCCGGTACTGGCAAGTCTGTCCTGCTCAAGACGATCATCGGCCTCATCAAGCCCAACACCGGCCAGGTGATGATCCAGGGCACCGATATCGCCAACTGCTCGGAAAAGGAGCTGTACGAGGTCCGCAAGCTCTTCGGCGTCCTCTTCCAGGACGGCGCGATGTTCGGCTCGATGGACCTCTACGACAACGTCGCCTTCCCGTTGCGCGAGCACACCAAGAAGAGCGAGTCCGAGATCCGCAACATCGTCATGGAGAAGATGGAGCTGGTCGGTCTTCTCGGTGCCGAGCGCAAGTTCCCGGCTGAGATCTCCGGTGGTATGCGCAAGCGCGCCGGTCTGGCCCGCGCTCTCGTCCTCGACCCGGAGATCCTGCTCGTCGACGAACCCGACTCCGGCCTCGACCCGGTGCGCACTGCGTACCTGAACCAGCTGTTCATCGACCTCAACCAGGCGATTGACGCGACATTCCTCATCGTGACGCACGACATCAACTCCTGTCGCACCGTCCCGGACAACATCGGGCTGCTCTACCACAAGCATCTGGCGATGTTCGGCCCGCGCGAAATGCTGCTGTCCAGCGAGGAGCCGGTCGTTGCGCAGTTCCTGAACGCCCAGCGGGTCGGTCCGATCGGCATGAGCGAGGAGAAGGACGCCGACGAGCTCGCCGCCGAGTCGCACATCGAGATGCCGCCGCTGCCGCCGATCCCGGCCCAGATCTCGCCCACCAACGGACTGCCCCGACGAGGTGAGCGCGCGCCCGGCCAGTGGTGCCGCGAGAACGGCGTCACGCCGCCGCCTGGTTCCTTCGGCGAACCCATCCCGGTGGCGGCGCAAGAGTCCCCCCAGGTCACATGAGTGCGCGCGTCGCTGCGCCCGCTAGGGTCGCTGGCAACCTATTCGCGTTCATCCTCGACATCGGGGCCGCCCTGTTCAAGCGGCCGTTCCAGCTGAAGGAATTCCTCCTCCAGGCATGGTTCATCGTCCAGGTCACGATCATTCCGACGGCGCTGGTCTCGATCCCGTTTGGCGCGGTCATCGCGCTCCAGGTTGGCGGATTGATCAAGCAGTTCGGAGCCCAGTCCTTCACCGGCTCGGCCTCGGTGCTGGCGGTTGTCCGCGAAGCCGGGCCGATCGCCACCGCTCTGCTGATCGCTGGCGCTGCCGGCTCGGCCATCGCCGCCGACTTCGGTGCGCGCAAGATTCGTGAAGAGCTCGACGCAATGATGGTTCTCGGCATCGACCCGATCCAGCGTCTGGTCGTCCCCCGCACGTTGGCGATGATGATGATCGCGGTCTTCCTGAACGGCATGGTCTCGATCGTGGGTGTGGCCGGCGGCTACGTCTTCAACGTGATCCTGCAGGACGGCACCCCCGGTGCCTACATGGCCTCATTCACGGCGCTGGCGCAGCTCCCGGACATGTACCAGGGCCTGGTCAAGGCGCTGGTCTTCGGGTTCTTGGCCGCGGTCGTCGCCTCCTACAAGGGCATGAACGCGAAGGGTGGCCCGAAGGGCGTGGGTGACGCGGTGAACGAGTCGGTCGTCATCACGTTCGTGATGCTCTTCGTCGTCAACTTCTTCATCTCATCGCTGTACATCCAGCTCGTCCCACCGAAGGGCATGTGACATGGCCAACGGAGTCACCGCATTCGCCGGCAAGCAGGTCGCCGGGCTGGAGCGCATGGGCGAGCAGATGCTCTTCTACGGGCGGGTGCTCAAGGCCGTCCCGTTCACCATCAAGAACTATTCGAAGGAGATCTCCCGCCTGTTGGCCGAGGTCACGCTGGGTTCCGGTGCGCTCGCCGTCATCGGCGGCACGATCGGCGTCGTGGTGTCGATGTGCTTCTTCACCGGCACGGAGGTCGGCATCCAGGGATACGCCGCCCTCGACCAGCTCGGCACCGCTGCCCTTACCGGGTTCGTCTCCGCCTACTTCAACACGCGCGAGATATCCCCGATCGTGGCCGGCATCGCGCTGGCGGCCACGGTTGGTTGCGGATTCACCGCGCAGCTCGGCGCCATGCGCATCTCCGAGGAGGTCGACGCCCTGGAGGTCATGGCGGTCCCGTCGATGCAGTACCTCGTGACCACGCGCGTGCTCGCCGGGCTCGTCGCGATCATCCCGCTGTACATCGGGGGACTGTTGTCCTCGTACTTCGCAACCAGGCTTGTGATCACCCGCGTCAACGGCCAGAGCGCGGGAACCTACGACCACTACTTCAACACGTTCCTTCCGCCCGTTGACGTGCTCTGGTCGTTCGGCAAGGTCTTGATCTTCGCGGTTCTGGTGATCCTCGTCCACTGCTACTACGGGTACCACGCGTCCGGCGGCCCGGCCGGCGTGGGAATAGCGGTCGGCAGGGCCGTTCGCACATCGATCGTTGTCATCAATGTCGTCGACTTGTTGGCGTCGATGGCTATCTGGGGCACCACGGTCACCGTGCGATTGGCAGGTTGACTTGTGGCACACGTCCGCACCATTGAACGACCGTCGTCGCTGCGCCTATTGGGCGTCGGTCTGATCCTGGTCTGCCTGTTCTTCGGCTGGTTGACGTGGGTGTTCTTCACGAAGGCGTTCACTGACTACGACGATGTGAAGTTGACGACGGCCAAGTCGGGTTTGGCGTTGCCGGAGCGGGCCGATGTGAAGCTGCGCGGCATGATCGTGGGGATCGTGCGTGAGACGAAGGTCGAGAACGGCAAGGTCGTCATGACGCTGGGGATGGATCCGCAGCTGATTGATCGGGTGCCGCGTGATGTGCGGGCCGAGATCATCCCCAAGACGCTGTTCGGTGAGAAGTATGTGAGCTTGATCCCGACGTCGGGGACCAGTGAGCATCTGCGGGCTGGTGACACGATCACCAATGCGGTGGTGCCGGTGGAGTTTGAGAAGTTCTTCAACGACATCTATCCGCTGTTGACGGCGGTGCCGCCGGAGAAGGTGGCCTACACGTTGACGGCGTTGGCCAACTCGTTGCAGGGCCGCGGTGAGGGCTTGGGTCAGACGTTGCAGGACTCCAACGACTACCTGAAGAAGTTCAATCCGGAGAACCAGAAGGCGGTGGACGACATCGTGGCGTTGGGTCGGGTCTCGGACACCTATGCCAAGCAGATGGACAACTTTGGTGAGTTGCTGGACAACTCGGCCCAGATCAGCCAGACGATCACCGACAAGGAGTCCGAGCTGGCGGATTTCTATGACGAGGGCGACAAGTTGGCCGATGTGCTGCGGGTGTTCCTGAAGGCTGCCGGTACCGACATCATCGCCACGGCGGGCAACAGTGTGGGGCCGTTGGAGGTCGGTGCGGAGTACGCCACCATGTTCCCGTGCTGGTTCAAGGGCCAGAACGCGCTGATCGATGACGTCGTCAACGAGGTATTCGGGAACGGCACGCTGCACATCGCCATGAAGACGACCACGCCGCAGCCGACGAGGTACGGACAGCCGGGCGACCCCCAGCCGGAGCATCCGATCATCCCGAAGGAAGCCACACTCGAGTCACTCGACTTTGTCCAACCTGAGATCCACGGCTACAGGCCGAACCCGGCCGACCCGGACAATCCGATCCCGGCCGGCCTCGGCACGATCTGTGATGAGCTCTATGAGGCGGCCCGAGGCAACCCGCGGACGCCGGATGAGCCGCTGGCGGTCCCGCCTGAGCTCTGGAAGATCGTCGGCATCAGGAACTCGCACAACGGCAAGTTCGGCACCGAAGCCGACTTCAACCGTGCCCCGGCCTCATCGGCCGGCATCGATTCCCCGGCCGAGCGGGAGGTGCTCAACCGCATGACGACGGCACTCACCGGAGTCAAGTCGGACAGCATTCCCGATGTGGCTTCCCTGCTCATCAGCCCGGTTGTGCGGGGAACGGCGGTGAGCGTCCGATGACCCAGCGTATGGACAAGGAGTCGACCTCCGCGCTCGTCAAACTGATCATCTTCTGTGTCCTGACCGGCATGGCCACGGTCGTGCTGGGCATGACGCTGAGCAACGGTGGCCTGGCCAAGCGCGATATCTACAAGGCCTTGTTCACTGACGTCACCGGCGTGGCGGTCGGTGATGAGGTCCGCATCGCCGGCGTGCGCGTAGGAACCATTCGCTCGCTGGAGATCGCCGACAAGGACAAGGCGGTCGTGGAGTTCGGGGTTGATCCCGATGTCAAGCTCACGCAGAACACCACGGCAACTCTGCGGTTCCGCAACTTGGTCGGTCAGCGCTACATGGCCCTCGAACAGGGTTCTGAGGGCGCCACCGCACAGATCCAGCCCGGCGCGACCATCCCACTGTCACGCACCCAGGAGGCGTTGGACCTGGACCTGCTGTTGAACGGCTTCAAGCCGGTGTTCCAGGCACTCAGCCCAACCGATGTCAACAAGCTGGCCTTTGAGATCGTTCAAACCCTGCAGGGCGAGTCCGGAAATGTGGAGAGCCTCTTGGGCTCGGTGTCGTCACTGACGCAGACGCTGGCCGGACGCGACAAGCTCATCGGTGACGTGATCAAGAACCTGTCGAAGACGCTCGACATCGTTGGTTCGCGCGACGCGGAGCTGAGCACGACCATCAGCACGCTGCGCGAGTTCATCGGTGGCCTGAAGGACGATCGCAAGGACATCCTCAACTCGCTGGACGGCATCGCCGATCTGACCGACGAGACGGCCGACCTCTTCAAGGACGCCACCCCGCTGTTCGTCGCCGACCTGAAGCAGCTGAATCGCCTGACCGCGAACCTCAGCAAGCCGAAGAATCTCGCGCAGGCCGAGAAATCGATCCGCATACTTCCGTTCAAGCAGACAAAGACCGCCAACTGGGTCGCCAGCGGCGCCATCTTCAACCAGTACCTGTGCGAGTTCATCCCTGACTTGGACACGACCGGCCTGCCCGCGCCGTTGGCAGCGGTGATTTCCGGGCTCGAAGCTCAGCTCCTCAACCTCGACACCGGCGGACCCCGCTGCGATACCGCGGAAGGGGAGCTGTGATGAAGCCGTTCCGCGAACGGAACCAGACGATGATCGGTGCCATCGGCATCGTCGTCATCCTGGTGATGATGGTCGCCGCCTTCAAGGCGGACAAGCTGCCCATCATCGGTGCCGGCGACATCTATTACGCCGACTTCGATGAGGTGGGCGGCCTGCATGCGGGCAACGAGGTCCGGGTCGCTGGCGTGGCAGTGGGCAACGTCGACGACCTCGAGCTCGAGGGCGACCACGTCAAGGTCACCTTCAAGCTGGACAAGGGCACCGATCTCGGCAGCTCGACAGCGGCGCAGATCAAGGTGCGCACCCTGTTGGGCGCTACGTATCTCGGCCTCATACCGGCCGGGTCGGGCGACCTGGCCGCCGGCGCGTCCATCCCGGATTCACGAACCACCGAGCCGTACGACGTCGTTGACGCCTTCCAGGAGCTCAGCACCACGACAGACCAGATCGACCTTGCGCAGGTCTCGAAGGCACTGAACACGCTGGCCGACATCGCAGATCAAACCCCGGAGGAGTTCCGCGGCGCAATCCGTGGCGTCTCCGACCTGTCGGCGAACCTCGCCGCCCGTGACGACCAGATCAACACGTTGTTGGTCAACCTGCGCCGGGTGTCCAAGGTGCTCAACGAGGAAGGTCCCGACCTGACCAAGCTCTTCAAGGATGCGGCCGTGCTCTTCGACGCCGTGGCGGATCGCCGTGACACCGTGCATCGGCTTCTGGTGTCCACGCAAGAGATCTCGGATCAGCTGATCAAGTTCGTCGATGAGACACGCGCGGACATCAAGCCGGTCCTTGATCAGCTGAAGCGGGTAACCGACATGCTGCGACGCAACGAATCCAGCCTCGACGAAGCATTGCGCCTCGCGCCCAACTGGGCTCACACCCTGGGCGACTCGTTGGCGACCGGGCCGTGGTGGGACGTCTTCATCAAGGTGGGTGGCGCGTGATGAACAACGTTGCACCACGTTTCGCCGGCCTGTCCAAGGTGCTGACCGCATTTGTCGTGCTGGCACTCCTGGCGGCGGTCTTCCTGCTGTTCACCAACGGCGGACGCGAGAAGACCATGGTTGCCGACTTCAAGGTGGCCAACTCCCTGTACAAGGGAAACGAAGTCCGGATGATGGGCGTTCCGATCGGCAAGGTCACCAAGATCGAGCCCCTCGGCGACCGGGTCAGGATCACGCTGCAGTACGACGGGGACGTCAAGCTCCCGGCCGACGCGAAGGCCGTGGTGGTCTCCCCGTCCGTCGTCGGCGACCGCTTCATCCAACTCGGTCCCGCGTACACCGGTGGCGCGACGCTGCCCGACAACGCGCGGCTCGGCATCGACCGAACCGCGGTCCCGGTGGAGCTCGACGACATCTTCAAGTCGATCGACAACCTGGCGCTGTCCTTGGGGCCAACAGGAGCCAACAAAGACGGGGCGCTGTCTCGGCTCGTCAACTCGACGGCCGAACAGTTCGATGGCCAAGGCGCGCAGTTTGCCGCGACGTTGAAGAACTTTGCGAAGTTGAGCAGGACTCTCGACAACAACGACGAGGAGCTCTTCGCCAGCGTTCGTGAGCTGGACGAGTTCAATGCTTTGCTGCGTCGCAACGACAAGTCGGTGCGGAAGTTCTTCGACAGCACGGCCGATGTGTCTGAGGTGCTCGCTGACGAGCGGGACGACCTGGCTGACACCATCAAGGCGCTCCGGGAGGCCCTGACCGAGGTCCGCGACTTCGTGCGTGACAACCGTTCCGCGATCCGGGGGAACGTCGACAACCTGGAGAGCCTCGCTGCCCTGCTCGCCGACCGAAGCGACGAGATCGATCACCTGCTCGCCGAAGCCCCGACGTCCTTGGCCAACCTGGGCCTCGCCGGTGTGGGGCTCGGTGTCGCGGCCCGGGCCAACCTCGGTGAACTCCTGAACAACCTGAACCCGATCACGGTCATCTGCGCCCAGCTGGGTCAGGCGGACCCGGGTGGCGGCCAGCTGTGCCCTGCGCTGCAGGCCATTGTGGACCTGATCCCACCCGAGATCCTGGACAACTTGTTGGGCTTGGGCTCTGGAACGACGGCGGCGGCAGCGTCGTCGCCGACCACCGCAGGCGGGGCGGATCAGAGCAGCCCAACGCTGGTGCCGGGTCTCGACTCCGTCATCGACAACTTGTCCGGAATGTTGGCGGTGAACTGATGACGAGCATGCACCTCCTGCGACGCGGCCGAATGGTCGGACTGGTCGGAGCCTCAGCCTTGGTTCTGAGCGGCTGCAACTTCACGCCCTACAGCCTTCCGCTGCCCGGTGGTGCTGACGTCGGTGACCACCCCTACACCGTCAAGGCCGAGTTCCGCGATGCGCTGGACATCGTGCCCCAGGGCGGCGTGCGCTCCTCCGATGTCACGGTCGGCAGGATCACGGACGTGAAATTGAAGCCGGGTTCGTGGACGGCACTGGTCACGATGGAGGTCAACGGCGACACCCGCCTGCCCGACAACACGGAGGCCACGATTCGCCAGACCAGCCTTCTCGGCGAGAAGTTCGTCTCGCTGGATGCCCCTGCCCAGGGCAGCTACGGCCGGCTCGGCGACGGCGACGTGATCGGGTTGGAACACAGCGGACGCAATCCGGAGCTCGAAGAGGTTCTGAGCGCGGCTGCCTTGTTGTTCAACGGCGGCGGGCTGGACAAGATCAACACGATCACCCGCGAGCTCAACAAGGTGCTGGACGGTCGCGAGAGCGATGTCCGCGAGCTCATCACGAATTCGACTGAATTTACGCAGACGCTCGACCGCAACAAGAACGCGATCATTGGTGCGCTCGAGCGGATCAACCGCCTGGCGAGGGCGACGAACGCGCAGGAGGACGAGATCGACGTCGCGTTGCGCGACATCCCGCCTGCGCTGGAGGTGCTCGACGACCAACGCGAAGACCTGGTCAAGCTGCTCGAGTCGTTGGATGACCTCGGAGACGTCGCCACCGACGTCATCCGCAAGTCCAAGAAGGATACGATCACCGACCTGCGGCTGCTGCAGCCGGTGGTCCAGGGTCTGGCCGATGCCGGCGACTCGCTCGCCGGGGTCCTTCGACAGCTGCCCACCTTCCCGTTCTCGGATGCGATTGTGGGCGACTCCCTCGCTCGGGCTGAGGCAGCGTGCCCCGCAGACACGGTCGCAGTAGCCCGCGCGGGCGCATGTTTCGGCGACTACATCAACCTCGACGTGAATCTCACCTTGAATCCCGAACAGGCGCAGACGCTGTTGCTCGGGATCCTGTCTATGGGTGGCTTCCAGCCCCCGGCCGCGCTCGCGGCGTCGACGCCGGCGGCCGCCACGACGGCAACTCCGAAACCCAGCGCCGCAGCGACGGCGACTGCCGGTCCGAATGGCGTCGACGGTGCGACCGGTGGCACGAAGGGTCTGCTTCCGGGTGCGACGCAGTCAGCGCCGGCCGAGCCGCAGGAGAAGAAGTCGGGCGGACTGCTCGGATTCCTCGGCCTGAACCGCACTCCGGCGGTCAGCCTCGTTGAAGCACAGCAGACGGATGTCGGAAGGCTTCTCGTGGGACCGGTGGTGGCCGAATGATTACGACGACAACCAAGATCCAGCTGCTGATCTTTGCCATCGTGACGGTGATCGGCGCGACGATCGTGGGCGGACGCTATGCCGAGGTCGACCGGCTGGTGGTCAACCGCACCTATCCGGTCAAGGTCGAGCTGAAGGATTCGGGCGGAATCTTTGCCGGTGCTGAGGTGACGTACCGGGGCATCGTGGTCGGCAAGGTCGGCTCGATGGAGTACATCCCGGGTGGTGTGCGGGCGA
>DATLCL010000273.1:0-20214 GCA_035526415.1 Aeromicrobium sp. | reverse complement strand
CATGGCGTCGAGTGAAGCGGGGGAGTCGGAGTCGGCCACGATGAGCGGCCAGTCCTTGGCCGTAGCCGGCAACTGCGCTCGGGTCTGCTCCAGCTTGGCCTCGCTGCGCCCGGCGAGCGCCACTCGCGTCCCGGGCGGCGCATGCTCGGCGAGGTAGCGGGCGGTCAGCTCGCCGGCAAAGCCGGTCGCGCCGAACACGACAACATCGAACTCGCGGGAGGTGTCACTCATGCCCCGAGCCTATGGCGGGGCGGACGACGTGCGAACCCCTCCCGGGTAGGAACTTCAGTCCGCCAAATCCACGACGACTGGAGCGTGGTCGCTGGGGCTCTTGCCCTTGCGCTCCTCGCGATCGATGAACGCGCCTGTGACGCGGGCTTCCAGTGCGGGGGAGGCGAGGACGAAGTCGATCCGCATGCCGCGCTTCTTGGGAAAGCTCAACTGCTTGTAGTCCCAATACGTGTACACACCCGGACCAGGCGTGTGCGGCCGCACGACGTCGGCGTACCCCGCCTCGACGACGGAGCGGAACGCTGCCCGCTCTGGCTCGGAGACGTGGGTCGTGTTCGCGAAGAACTCCATGTCCCAGACGTCGTCGTCCTCCGGCGCGACGTTCCAGTCGCCGGCCAGGGCGATCTGGGCGTTGGCGTCGTCGGCCAGCCAGCCGGCGCCGGCGTTACGCAGGCTCTCCAGCCACGTGAGCTTGTAGTCGTAGTGCGGATGGCCGAGCTCGCGCCCGTTCGGGATGTACAGGCTCCACATCCGGACGCCGCCGCAGGTGGCGCCGATCGCGCGGGCTTCGAGTACCGGCGGTTCGCCGAACTGCGGCTGATCCACCGCGAAGGAAGTCTCGATGTCCTCGAGCCCGACTCGCGAGAGCACCGCCACGCCGTTCCACTGGCTGAGCCCGAAGTGTGCGACCTCATAGCCGAGGCCGCTCAGTTCAAGCGCCGGGAACTGGTCGTCGCGGCACTTGGTCTCCTGCAGCGCGAGGACGTCGATGTCGGTCCGCTGCAGCCAGTCGGTGAGGCGCTCGATGCGCGTCCGGACGGAGTTGATGTTCCAGGTCGCAATGCGCACGGTCCGAGGTTACCCAGCGAGCGAAGGTCAGCACGCCGAGTGCTCGAGATCCCCCAGTTCGGCGGCGATTCGGGGCAGGATGTTGCCATGTCTGACGAGGACTTGAACACGCGTCCGGAGTCAATCGACGAAGGCTGGCATCCGGAGGACCGCAACCGCGGCGTCTCGGCCGGCAAGGTCGTCAACTGGCTGGTCTTGGTGCTGGTGCTGGTCGCCGTGGGCTACCTCGCTTATGGCGCAGCCGAGGCCTTCTTCCCGCGCTGGTGGGCCGAACAGGTCGGGTTGCAGGTCATGGGCAACTACAACCGGGGAATGATTCTCGGGCTTGGCGTGGGTGCCGTCTTCACGTTCGTCCCGCTGCTGCTGCTCGCACAAGCGCGCCGCCGGTTCTTCAGCTGGACGTGGCGGGTCATCATCGCCCTGCTCGCCATCGCATTTGCGATGCCGAACTGGCTCACCATCGCGGTAGCCGTCGGCACCAGCCACGCGGCCGAGGATGGGCGCATCACGATGACCGCCGATGCGCCCGGCTTCCGCAATGGCAGCGCCATCGGTGCGGCCGTCGGGTTGGTGCTGGGCCTGATTGTCGTCGGGACGAGCATGCGGCTGAGCCAGCAGCGCAAGCGTGTGCGTGAGCTCAGGAGCAGGGTCAGCGAGTTGGAGAACCGCACGGATTCCGACGGCGCCGGCACGGACGCATCCGATCAGCAAGTGCCTGAAAAGGCGCCCGAGGCGGACTGATCCGCCGCGTCGAGCCGGCGAAATGTCGTCGAACCCACCTGTCAGACCCGCCGCCTAGCGTGATCGGCATGGGAGATCTGGCGTGAGGACGAATCGGTTCGACGGATTCTGTGACGCCTGCCGGGTGCACGTCGCGGCCGGTGCCGGCGCCCTCACCGGCACGCCTGGACGCTGGCGTACGTGGTGTGTGGCCTGTTCGCCCAAGCCTCCCCGTCGCGGTGACCACGACGGTTGGCACCGGTTGCCGTTGGCATCGCTCGACTTCGAGACCACCGGTATCAACCCGCACACCGACCGTGTGCTCAGCTACGCGCTGCTCGACGAGCCGGGCTTCGAAATCACCGGGCTGGTGAATCCTGGCGTTCCCATCCCGGAGTCTGCGGCGCAGGTGCATGGCATCACCGAAGCCATGCTCGTCGACCAACCGAGTTCGGCTGAGGGCGTCAGCGTGGTCGTGGACTGGGTGCAGTCGCTGGTGGAGCGCGGGGTTGGACTCGTGGTCTTCAATGCCGCGTACGACCTCACCATGTTGCGGGCCGAGGCGCAGCGGCACGGCTTGCCCGAGCCCGATTGGGAGCGTCTCATCGTCGTCGACCCCCTGGTGGTCGACTGGGGCATCGAGCGCGGCGGGTTGGGGCCGCGCAAGCTGATCGACGTTGCCGGTTATTACGGCGTGCCAATCGACAACGCCCACGACGCCACCTGCGATGCGCAAGCCGCGCGTGACGTCGCGGTCGAGTTGGCGGCCCGTCACCCGGACGTCGGCACGCTGACGTTGGACGAGCTCATGGAGCGGCAGCGTGGCTGGTTCGCCGAGCGCGCCGCCGACTGGAACGCGTACGCCACGCGCGTCGGCCGCAGTATCGACGACCCGGCCGGGTGGCCGCTGGCCGGCTAGCTCGGGAGCCTCGGCCAGCAGTCGGTGCGCTGTGTGATGTCGAAGCCGTCGGCGGCAATGCGTCGGGTGCGCCGCTCCCGATTGAGGACGCCGGCGGTGATCAGGAAGATGCCGAAGAGGTAGAGCACCATCACGACGAGCCGTTGCCACGTCGCGGCCAGGCCGTACTGATCCCAGCCAACGGCAATCAAGGCATCGGACACCACAAAGAGCGCGGCGCCGACTCCGGCACGGGTATCGAGCACGATGGACGTCGTCGCCGTTCCGGTGAGCAGAAGCGCGTAGACGGGTACTGCCGGACGGACGTCGGACGGGAATCCCGGCCACGCCCACACGACGAAGGCGATGGCACCAACGACGTAGAGCGCGACGAGCGACGCGCGCCAGCGTTCGGTGCCGGCGAAGCTGTCGCGCAGGGCGTCGATCGCGCCGCGCTGGACGAACAGGGTGATGAAGCAGACGTGCGCGAGCGCGAATGCCGCCATGCCGGCGATGAACCAGCTAGCGCCGATGTCCATGAAGAGGTCGCCGAAGAAGCAGAAGACCAAGCCCGTGACGAGCAAGCGGGGGCCGTCGAGCTGCCAGGCCCACAGGGCCAGCAGCGGGGCTAGCAGGCATTTGGTGATCGTCTGATACGGGTCGATCTCGAGTCCGCGGAACAGCAGATGCAGTGCCAGGACCACGCCGAAGGCGATGATCCACGGGCTTTTGACCGCCGCCGTTCGCTCCGCCTGATCCACGACACCACGTTAGCGGCGTGCGGTCGCTCAGGAACGAGCCTTGACGCGCCCGCGCGCCACCGCAATGGCGGTGGCAGCGATCACGATGCCGGTGAAGACGATCCAGGCCAGGACGTAGGGGCGGTTCATCAGGCTTGGGTTGTCAGGGCGGCCGCCGATCGGGAGAAGCACGTTGGCCACGGCGACGCTGACGGTCGCCCACACCACGAACCCGACCGCGATGGTTCCGCGGGCCCGGGTCCGCCACAGGCGCGCGGCCGCGACGCCCAGGATGACGACGAGCGGAGCGATCACCGCATCGTGGGCGAGTACGCCGCTGGCGAGCCAGACGACTTGGGACCGCCATCGCTCCAGCCCGTCGTCGTGCAACAGCCAAAAGCCCCAGCCGATGGCCGCGGCTCCCATGAGCCCTAGAAAGGCCCGGGTCATGTCCGTGCCTCCAGGCTCCGAACCCATTTCGTCTGGAGCACGCCGGGCCGGTTCGGCGCGATGATCCGGCAGGGGAAGCCGTGGTCGAGGGAGAGGTCCTCGCCGTTGAGTTTCAGCGCCAGCAGCGTTCGATGGTCGGCGACATAGGCCGCGGGCAGGACTGAGGTGCGAAACGCCCCGCGTGTCTGCATCGACTGGACCAGCACCGAGGAGCCCTCGGGAGCGTCGACCAGAGCCAGGACGTCCAGTACGGTCGGGCCGGTCCATTCGGCGGTCTGGCTCCAACCCTCCACGCAGGCGATCGGCAGGTGATGGGTTTGCTGCGGGAGTTCGGCGAGCTGGGCGCGGGTGAGCATCACCTGGCGTGCGCCGGAGCGCACCTCAAGCGCGAACGACCGGTCGCTGGCCGCCGCGGTGGCGCCGGCCGCACGCGCCGTCCGGTTGACCGGCAGCCCCTGCGGTCCGCCGCCGTCTCGCACGCCGAACACCGAGATCCGGCGCAATCCGGGGACCGTTTGACCGGCCGTAAGCAGTGCGGCAAGTCCCGACGAGAGCAGTGCCGCGCGGACCACGGTCCGGCGGCCTGGTCCGGCTGAGACCTCGTCCGCGCCAGGAGCGATAGTGGTGGCGAACGCGGAGCGAATGGTCGGCAACTTGACTGCGACGTGCACGGCGATCGCACCGATTGCGATCCACGCGACGGCCTCGTGCGTCGCGCGGAACGAGAAGTCCCACGGATACCACTGGACGATGTTGAGGGATCCGCTCACCACCTGAAATATCGCGGCGCCGACCAGGACGAGGACCGAAAGCCGTTCCAGCCCGTGCAGCAGGGCAGTGCAGATCGGCGTGATCGGGGGACGCAAGAAGAGCCGGGGGAAGACGCTCCACAGCTTCACCAGCAGCAGGGGGATGGCAGCGACGCCGGAGATCACGTGCAGACCCTGTGTCAGGCGGTAGAGCCACGACGGCGAGGGGCCGAGCGGCAGCCATGCCGGCGGGGCGTACTGCAGATGGCTCCAGAAGCCGGTGACGAAGCAGGTCGTGAACGCCACGCCCAGCCACAGGCCGATCCGCGCTGTCGTCGCGGGTCCGCGCGCGGTGCTGGTGAAGTCCTCCGGACGGGGGACGAGTGTCCTCATTGCTCCACCTTCCTGAGCATCGCGACGTGACGTCCGCTGCGAACCAGCGAGTTGGCGTGGGTGAACCCGGCGCGGTGTGCCAGCTCGGCAATGGCGTCGACCCCGACCAGGGCCCACGCGAAGCGCCGTCCCAGCTGGCCGTCGACGCGAAGTTGCCGCCACGTGTGCACGACCCCGATGCCCGGTCCGTCCAGTTCGACGTGGAGCACGCCGCCGATGGCCAGCATCGACCACACCCGACGCAGGAGCCAGATCGGCCGGCCACCGATGCCGACGTTGCCGTCGGCGAGCAGTGCGTGTGCCCAACGACCCTCTCGGGGCACCGGGTGGAACACGTCGCGATGGAGCACCGCGATCCCGCGTGACTGTGCCAGGCGCACTGCTTCTGCCGAGTTGTCGACCCCCAACGAGACCAAGCCGCGCTCCTGCAGTGCGCGCACCAAGCGGCCAGGACCGCAGCCCAGGTCGATGGTGGGCCCCGAGCAATGGTCGAGGATCAGCGCGTGGTCTTCGTCGGACGCGCGGGACGCCCAGCGGTCGACTTCGAGCGGCTTCTCTGACCCGTCGTGGTCCAACATCATGACCGTCGATCCCATGAAGGCCGCATCGAACGTACTCATGCCCACCTCCGCGCTGACTCGGCGATTCGTCGATCAGGGACCTCGGCTGCGATCGCGACGACATCGGGCCAGGTGTCCATGTCGCGCAGCTCTCGTAGGCGCGCTTGGCCGGCCCCGAGCGCGGCACTTGTTCGTGCGCCCGTGTCGGGGGCTGACATCGGGATGTCCGCCAGGAACGCGGCACGGGTCGCGTCGTCCAACCCCAGCAGCCACCAGCCGCCGTCAGCCGCCGGCCCGAGTACCGCTCCGTCCGACTGGACGAGCGCATCGGCGGCGCTGAGGTCGTCGGCTGTCACCTGCGGGGTGTCCATCCCGATCTGCACGACCGGTCCGTGATCGGCTGCGTCGGCATGGGCGTTGGCGAGCCGCTCGGCCAAGCCGACGCCTCGTTGGTCGATCACGGTCATGTCGACCAAAGCGTTGCTGATCTCGTCGCTGCGGGCTGCGGAGCCGAGATCGCCGGTCATGGCGACGACGACGTTCGCGCCGCAAGTCGTCGCCACGTCGAGGGTGTCGAGGAGGGCGGCCGCGGCGAGGTCGGCGGCAGCCTCAGGGCCGACGGTGGCCGCGATGCGGGTCTTCGCCAAGCCCAGAACAGGAGCCTTGGCCACGATCAAGAGAGTCGCGTTCATCGGGCCACTCGCGCGAAATCCCGCATCGTGCGCAAGGTGCCGCGAACCGAGCCGGACACCTTCGACTTCGTGCCCGCGGCGCGCGGTCGATAGTCGACGTCGAACTCGCGGACGGCCCACTGGGCGGCAGCCGCCTTCCGCATCAATTCCAGGGGGTAGCCGAATCGGCGGTCCTGGACGTCGAGCGCAAGCAGGTCGTCGCGTCGGCAGACGCGCACGGGTGCCAGGTCGTGGATCCCCAGGTGAGTTGAACGACGCAGCCACGCCGCGAGCGCCTTGGTCCCGATGCGCGCGTGCCACGGCCACACCCCGCGACCGATCGGCCGCCGGCGGCCGACGGCCATCGTGGCACTCCCGTCACGGACCGCGGCCAGCATCATCGGGAGTACGTCGAGGGGGAGCGAGTCGTCACCGTCGATGACGGCGATGTACGGGGCCTCGGCCGCGACGACGCCGGCATGGACGGCTGCACCGTAGCCGGGCCGACCCTCGACCACGACCGTGGCGCCGAGTCGTCGGGCCACTTCGGCCGTCCCGTCGGTCGAGCCGTTGTCGACGACGATGGCGCGGAAACCGGCCGGCACGTCGGAGAGTACCGAGGGGAGCGCGCCAGCTTCGTCGCGACAGGGAATGACGATGTCGCAGTCGATCTGGCCCACGGACTCGACCGTACGGATTGCCGGGGTCTGCGGCCATACCGAACGCCTTACGAGGCCGTTACGTCCGCGCGGTCGTCCGGCCCACCCACCAGCGCCGCCTAGTCTGAGCCCATGGAGGCGCCGAACGAACGCGCGGCGCTGTGGGCGTGGGTAAGTGCCGGGACCGGCTTCGCGTTGGTGATCGCCGCCATCGCCGTCCCGCGCATCTCTGGTGCCGACGTTCGCGTGCACTGGCCGCCGCTGCACGCCGATGTCCGGACCGCGCTTCCGCCTTTCCTGCTGGGTGCGGTTGCCTTGGGGTTGGCCCTGGCGTTGTTTGCGCCGGCCGCGATCGAACGACTCAGTTGGCCACGCGCCGTCGTAGCAACCACTGGCGTCTCGTACGTCTGGACCATGGCCTTGGCGCTGAGCGAGGGTCCCGGGGGCTTGGCCCGCGTGTTCTCCCGCATGGGGGAATACCGCTACGACGCGCAGCGCGTCGATGATGTCTCGGCGATGCTGCACGGGTTCATCGCGCACATCCCACGCGACTCCGTCGATCACTGGCACACGCACGTCGCCGGCCATCCGCCCGGGGCGTTGTTATCGTTCGTCCTGCTCGATCGCATCGGCGTCACCAGTGCCTTCTGGGTGGGCGTCGTCGTCGTGACCGTCGGGTCAACTGCCGTGGCTGCGGTCATGCTCACGCTGAAGCAGCTGGCCGGCGAGCGCCTCGCTCGGAGGGCCGGGATCTGGATCGCCCTCGCGCCCGCTGCGGTCTGGGCCGGCGTTTCGGCCGACTGGTATTTCGCGGCCGTCGCCGCCTGGGGATTGTTCCTCCTCGCCCGGGCCGCCGCGACCCGGTCGGTGCCTATGGGGATCGGGGCGGGCCTCCTCCTCGGGTGGTGTGTGTTCCTGTCGTATGGCCTGGTCTTGATGGCCATCCCGGCGTTGGCCGTGGTGTGGGTGACAAAGGGCTGGCGCGTCCTGCCGGCGGCCATCGGGGGCGCGCTGGCCGTGACCGTCGCGTTCTGGGCGGCCGGCTTCTCTTGGTGGACGGCGTTCCCGGTCCTCCACGAGCGCTACTACGCCGGTATGGCGGCCGATCGGGCCTACAGCTATTGGGTGTGGGCGGATCTCGCCGCGTGGACGTTCACGCTGGGTCTCGCGACGTGGGCAGCGGCCCCGGCTCTGCTTCGGGCGGCGCGAACCCGTGATCCCGGGGCGATAGTCCTTCTGTCCGCGGTGGCGGCGGTGGGCGTGGCCACGCTGTCCGGGATGAGCAAGGCCGAGGTGGAGCGCATCTGGCTCCCGTTCAGTGTGTGGGTGCTCGCCGCCGGTGCGCTATTGCCGTCGCGCTGGCGACGGTCGCTCCTGGTCAGCCAGGTCGCGACGGGGCTCGCCGTTCAGGCACTGCTCCTGACCAAGTGGTGACAGTCAGCGCAGCGGTTCGGAGGCCAGCCGGGCGATGCCTTCCTCCGGGCGGATCGTGGCGCGAAAGCCGAGACCGTCGATGGCCCGTTGCGGGGAGGCGACCACGTGCCGGACGTCGTATGGCCGGAAGTCCCCGGTGACGACGGGCGTCGGTCCACCGTAGGCGTCGGAGAGCACCTCGGCCATCTGGCCGATCGTGAATGGGGACCCGGATGCCACGTTGTACGGCGTCACGCCGTGCGGGTGGCCGGCGACTTGCTCGACAGCCAACGCGTTGGCCAGGGCGACGTCGTCGACGTGGACGAAGTCGCGCATCTGCTGCCCATCCTCGAACACCTGTGGCGCCTCGCCGCGTTCCAGCGCGGAGCGGAAGATCGCCGCGACGCCGGCGTACGGGGTGTTCGCCGGCAGGCCCGGCCCGTAGACGTTGTGATAGCGCAGGGCGATTGCTCGTCCGGCCTGCAGCGTGCACCAGGCGTCGGCATAGTGCTCCTGTGCCACCTTCGAGGCCGCATACGACGTCCGCGGCCGAAAGGGTGACTGCTCGTCCACCCGGGTCCACGTGATCGGGCCGGCGCACACCGGGCACCCGGGTTCGAAGTCACCGGCGGCAAGCCGTTCCGGTGCGCGGGTGGCCGGCGGGACGACGCCGTGTGCGGGGCAGTCGTACAGTCCGTCGCCGTAGACGACCATCGACGATGCGAGCACAAGCCGATCAGCGCCCACGCGTGCCATTGCTGCGAGCAGGCGCGCTGTGCCGACGTCGTTGTGGCCGGCGTATCCGGGCAGGTCCTGGGCGTCGACGCCGTTGCCGACCATGGCCGCCTGATGGCACACGACCTCCACACCGTCGACGAATTGGTCGAGGGCGTCGTGCCGCAGGTCGATCGGCGTCGTCGCCCGGCGGTCCAGGTCGCTGACCTCGTGACCTCGTGCACGCAGCAGCGCAACGACGCGGGATCCGATGAATCCCTCCGAGCCGGTGACGAGGACCTTCATCAGCCGGGTAGCTCGAACGGAAGGTCCATGCCGTCCAGCGCGTGGCCGCAGGCACAGTCCTCCTGTTGCCCGACGTTCGCGACGACCGAACTCATCGCTGCCTTGAGCGTCTCGGTGTGCTCCGCGAAAACGCGGAACACCTCCTCCATGCTGACCTCGCCCGACGTCGTCCCGTCCTCGTGGGATACGCCCGCGTCGTGGTCTGTCACCAGAGCGACTGTGGCGTAGCAGAGGCCGAGTTCGCGGGCCAGGACCGCCTCGGGGTGTCCGGTCATATTGACCAGCGACCAGCCCTGTGCCGCGTACCACCGCGACTCGGCCCGGGTAGAAAACCGCGGCCCTTCGATGACGACCATCGTGCCTCCGTTGACCGGGTCGAGCGATGCGAGGCCGGCCAGGAGGTGGGCGCGCAGTCGCGCGCAATACGGGTCGGCGAACGACACGTGGACGGCGCCGGACTCGTAGAACGTCTGGATCCTCGACGTTGTCCGATCGACCAACTGATCCGGGACCACGAAGGTGCCCGGGCCGAGTTCCGGCTTGAGCCCGCCGACCGCGCACGGTGCAAGGATCTGCCGAACGCCGAGTGAGCGCAGTGCCCAGAGGTTCGCGCGGTACGGCACCCGATGTGCCGGGTACTGGTGGTCGGGTCCGTGTCGCGGCAGGAACGCGACGGTTCGTCCGTTGGCTTCGCCGACCGTGACGGGGCCCGACGGCGGGCCGTACGGAGTGTCGATCGCGATCGTCTCTGCGCCGGACAGGAACGAGTAGAAGCCGGACCCACCGACCACGGCAATGTCGGGACTGCTCACGCGGATCAGCCTCTCAGAAGGCCATTCAAGGCCGGAAGTCGATCAGGGAGTTCGCCGGCAGCTGGGCGTGGCTGCCCTGTTGAAGGCGTCGTCGAGCCTTCGCGCAAGGCCGGCGTTCTCGTGGCGGAAATTGTCCAGGTACCGATCGTCGCTGTAGCCCGCTTCGACCAAGGCGACGTTCAGCGAATCGCCGGACGGGTTGAAGACCTCGGCGACCTGGCGGCCGTGGACGTCCTTGGAGTACGTCTCGGCGGTGAATCCGTCGGCAAGGAAATGGCTGGTGAACAGGGTGGCGTCCCGCCCGCAGCGTTCCAGCGCCTCCGGCGCATTGACCATGCCGAGGCGGTACTCGCGGCCGTCTGATGCGACCCAAGAGTCGCCGTCCTTGAGGATCGTCACGTGGAGCAGCGGCGTGTTCGGCGTTGTCGGGCTTGGGTCGTTCGTGTGCTCGAGGTAGCTCCACGCCGCGTAGGACATCGCGACGATGACGGCGAGCGTCAGGAGCGCACGCAGGGTCCGCGACCAATCCACGGCGGTGAGCCTGTCAGGTGGAACCGACGCTCACTACGGCAGGTCGTCCACGCTCCAGGCAATGCCTTCACGGATGACACGGGCCGGGATGCCGCCGACGGCCGTGTTCGGTGGGATCTTCTGGCCGCGGACCATGCTCTGCATGCCGATGACCGATCCGTCGCCGACCTCGGCGTGCCCGGTGATCGAGACGTCGCGTCCCAGCCACACGTGCCGGCCGAGCCGGATGTGCGCGCCATACGGGTTGAGCCGAGCCCCGGTGGCCAGGTCCTCCAGCCGATGCATGTCGTCGGTGGCCACGTAGACGTTGGCGGCCCACAGCTGGTCGTGCTCGGCGACGATCGAGCCGCCGTTGCGGGCGTCGACGACCGCGCACCGGGTCGCCGTCACCCCGCCGTTGAAGACGATGCTGGACCCGCCGCCGCAGTACAGGTCGCCGGCGGTGAACTCGCAGTCGGGACCGATGAAGATCGTCGCGCCGTCGCCACCTACGCCGAGCGACACGACGTTCTCGGTCTGCGAAGCGAGGACGATCAGTGTGTCGGTGACGCGATAGAAGACAAGGCGCTCGAGCAGGTGCGCCCGCGGCGGTTCGATTCCGTCCGCGACGTAGAGCGTGTTGCCGTCGTCACCCCACCATCCGTCGAGCGGGCCCGAAGTAAATGCCCGCAAGGTGAGTGACGCGAGCACCTCGGGGTCGGTGCCGGCCGCGATCAGCCGCGCGCGGTGCGGCTCACTGAGCATGGCCGAGGGTATCCGGTTCTGTCGCGGACCCGCCCTCAACGTTCTCGTGGAGGTTGCGCGAACGTCGCGGCGCGATGGCCAAGGTGGCCGCACCCATCGTGACCGCGAGCGCGATCCCGAAGAGCCATAGGTCGACGACTCCGCTCGCGGCGGTGACGTTCCGTTGGACGATCTCGGCGTTCACGTCAGCCTTGTCGGCCTTGACGTGTGCGCGTGAGACCAATTCCCGGGAGCGGTCCCTACTCGCGTAGCCCATGTCACATCCCTTGGCCGGCCCGCCGTAGCGGATGAACTCCTCGCGCGTCTTGTCATCGGCGAAGTCCGCGCACTGAAGTGCCTTGGCTTCCGCGGATTCAGCGCGACTGGCGTCCGTGACGGCGGCTTGGACCTTGGCCTGCGCATCCGACAGGGACTTCGTGGAAATCGCCCAGCCGATGGCCAGCCCAGCCGTGATGCAAATGACCATTGTCAGAAGCAGCCACCAGCGAACGGTGATCGGGTCGCGGGGCGTCTCCACGTCATCGATCTTCCTGTATGCGACGAATCTCGGTCTGCCGATCCGAACAATTGATCATGAGGCGCCCCATGCGGCGGCGGCGTTCCGGCAGACTGACGGGGTGCTTTACCTGCGAATCACGGCACCGTCGGACGTGGCCGAACGCGCGGCGGACATGTTGGCCGCGAGTCCGGCGGTGAGCGGGCTCGTTGTCGTCCCCTCGGCATCGCGAAAGCCGGTCGGCGATCTGGTCACCGCCGACGTCGCCCGCGAGGCGGCCAACGAGATCATCGAGCGCCTAGACGCCCTCGGCATCCGGGACGTCGGCAGTCTTCACATCGATACGGTGCGCACCTGGATATCGCGGCAAGGTCGCGAAGCTGAACTGGTCGCGCCGGGGCGAGGTGCTGACAGCGTGGTCTGGGCGGACGTCACCCAGCGTGCGTACGAGGAGTCTGAGCTCAACTGGACCTATCTGTTGTTCATGACCTTCGCGACCCTGATCGCCGGGATCGCGATCGTGCTCGATTCGCAGATTCTGGTGGTCGGCGCCATGATTCTGGGCCCCGAATTCGTCGCGATCGCCGCGCTGGGACTGGCCCTCGTCCGCCGGCGCTTCACCCTGCTGAGGCTCGCGGCGACCACGCTGGTCGTTGGTTTCGTCGTCGCCATTTCCTTGACGGCGCTGGCGGCATTGGCGGCACGCGGACTCGGATGGATCACCGAAGCCGACATCACGGGGCCTCGGCCTGGGACCGCGTTCATCTATACGCCCGACAAATGGTCCTTCGTCGTGGCTGTCATCGCCGCGGCGGCCGGTGTCTTGTCCCTGACCTCGGCCAAGATCGGAGGCCTCTCCGGGGTATTCGTCTCGGTGACGACGATTCCTGCTGCCAGCAATGTCGGGCTGGCGCTGGCATTCGGGCTCACCGACGAGATCGTCGGCAGTTCACTCCAGTTGGCTCTGAACCTCAGTGGTATGGCGTTCGCAGGTTGGCTCACATTGGCCATTCAGGATGTGATCTCGTCGCGGTCACGCACGAGGAGGGCCTACGGCTCGAAGCGGTAACCGAGCCCCGGTTCGTTGATGAGGTGCCGCGGCTCGGCTGGATTCGGTTCCAGCTTCTTGCGCAGTTGTGCCATATAGAGCCGCAGATTGCCTCGCGCGGACTCGTATCCCGGCCCCCAGACCTCTCCGAGCAGGCGACGCTGGCTGAGCAGGACTCCCGGATTCCGCACGAGCACCTCCAGGAGATGCCATTCCGTCGGCGTGAGGCGAATGTCCTCGCCGCCCCGCGAAACGCGGCGCGCAGCGAAGTCGACGGTCGCATCCCCGATCATGGCGCTGGGTTCATCGGGTCCACTTCCGACGCGACGCACCAGCGCCCTCAGCCGGGCCAGAAGCTCGTCGATCTCGAATGGCTTCGTCACGTAGTCGTCGGCACCGAGGTCCAGCGCGTCGACCTTGTCGGCGCTCTCTGACCGGCCGGACAGCACGACAATCGGCACGTCCGTCCAAGCTCGGAGCCGCCCGATCAGCTCCGTGCCGTCCATATCGGGCAGGCCGAGATCGAGCACGATGACATCCGGCGTGAATTCTTCGACGAGTGCGAGGGCTTGACTGCCGTTGGTGGCCGCTCGCGCCTCATAGCCCCGCGCCCGAAGCGAGATCGTCACCGTCCGAGCAAGGCGCAGGTCGTCTTCGACGATGAGCACCGAGATCATGGGGCATCCTGCCGTCGTTCGCGGTGGCCCGGTTCGGGCGCGGGCGAATCGGCTGCCTCATCCAGCGAAATGGTCATCGTCAGTCCGCCGCCCGCCGTCTGTGACGGCGTGAGGGTTCCGCCCATGGCCTCGGTGAGCCCTCGCGCTACGGCCAGGCCGAGCCCCATTCCACTGTCGGCATCAAAGTCACCTTCGTGCTGGAAGGCGGTGAAGATGCGTTCATAGGCGGCAGAGGGAACGCCGGGACCGCGGTCGATGACTTGAATGTCTGACCAACCGCCGTTGCTTCGGCATCGCACGATGACGGGAGTCTCCGACCAGCGCAGGGCATTGGCCAGGAGGTTAGCCACCACGCGTTCCAGGAGGCCGGGGTCTGCTTCGACCGGTGGTAGGTCCGGTGCGGCCTCCACGACGACTCGGCCCCGGGCAGAGCCGAGATGCCGTCGTGCCCGGTTGATGACGTCCACGGGATCGGTAGGTTGGCGCCGAATCGACACTGCGCCGGCACGCAGGCGGCTCATGTCGAGGAGGTTCGTGATGAGGTCCCCCAAGCGGTCGATCGAGGCGTCCGCGTCCTCCAGCAACTCCTGACGCGCCTCGGGGCTCAGTGCGACGGCTTCGCTGCGGAGGCTCGAAACTGCCGCCTTGGCGGCCGCCAGCGGTGTACGCAGGTCATGTCCGACGGCTGCGAGCAAGGCGGTCCGCAGCTCGTTGGCTTGGGTGAGCGCCACAGTGTGAGCGGCCGCTTCATCGAGCCGAGTTCGTCGCCGCGCGGCAAGGTCGACCGTTGAGCTCACCAGGACGGCAACCAGCGTGAAGACAACCAGTGCGAGAGCGTTGTTCGGGTCCTCGATGGTGAAGGTGTGGAACGGCGGGGTGAAGAAGAAGTTGAGCAGAACCGACCCGGAGACCGCAGCAACCACCGCCGGGATGACACCCCCGACCAAGGCGACGACAACCGCCACGAGGACAAACAGCAGCATGTCGCTGACCAAGTTCAGGGGCTCGCGGGCATGAACCAGCGCCCACGTCAGAAGCCCCGGCAGGCAGAGCGCCATCGCGTATCCGGCGAGTCTGCGGCGCCCGCTGAAGGGCGACATACGAAGCACGGGACCAGTGTGACGGAGACGTTGTCAGGATCGTGTTAGGAATCCGAACAGGCTGAGTCTTGGCTGCTTGCATCGATGTCGTGACCGCCGTCGTCTCCGACCCCTCGCCCGTCTCTCGTTGGCTGATGCAACCCGATGAAGCCGCAGAGCAGTCCAGTCCCGAACGCCATGCGTCGTGGTGGAGGGTCATGTGCCTGACCGGCGTCGACTATTTCTCCACCCTGGGCTATCAGCCGGGGATCGCGGCGCTGGCCGCCGGTGCGCTCGCACCGATCGCCACCGTGGTCTTGGTGCTGCTGACGCTCTTCGGTGCGCTCCCCGTCTACCGCCGAGTCGCCGCGGAGAGCCCACATGGCCAGGGGTCGATCGCGATGCTTGAGCGGCTCCTTCCATTCTGGAAGGGAAAGGTCTTCGTCCTGGTGCTCTTGGGCTTCGCCGCAACAGACTTCATGATCACGATCACCCTGTCGGCGGCCGATGCCGCTGCACACGTCGTCGAAAATCCGCACGTTCCCGCGTGGTTCGACGGACGTGAGGTGCTCGTCACCCTCGTGTTGGTGGCGGTTCTCGGCGTGGTCTTCCTGCGTGGGTTCAGCGAGGCGATTGGTGTTGCCGTCGTGCTGGTGATCACCTATCTCGTTCTCAACGCCATCGTGATTGGCGTGTCGTTCATGCGCATCGCCCAGCAGCCGAGCGTGATCGGCGACTGGAAGCAGGCGCTGGTGACCGAGCACGGCAACCCTTTGATGATGATCGCGATGGCCCTCATCCTCTTCCCGAAACTCGCGTTGGGCATGTCCGGATTCGAAACAGGTGTCGCTGTCATGACACACGTCAAGGGTGACGACAGCGACACAGAGGAAGACCCCGCCGGCCGCATCCGCAACACCCGCAAGTTGCTCACCGCAGCTGCCCTCATCATGAGCGTTTACCTCATCGCCAGCACTGTCGTGACGATCTGGCTCATCCCGGCCGCCGAGTTCAAAGACGGCGGATCGGCCAACGGACGAGCGCTCGCCTACCTGGCGCACCTGTACCTGGGCGACACGTTCGGCACGGTCTACGACCTGTCCACCATCGCAATCCTGTGGTTCGCCGGAGCCTCCGCCATGGCGGGCCTGCTCAATCTTGTGCCGCGCTATCTCCCGCGGTACGGGATGGCCCCGGAGTGGTCCGCCGCCGTACGACCTTTGGTACTGGTGCTCACCGCCATCGCGTTCGGGCTCACCTGGATCTTCGATGCCGATGTCGATGCCCAGGGCGGTGCGTATGCCACGGGCGTGTTGGTCTTGTTCACCTCAGCGTCGGTGGCCGTCGCACTTGCCGCGCGAAAAGCCGGCCAGCGCCGGTTGGTTGCGGCATTCATCGCCATCACCGCTGTGCTGCTGTTCACGACCGCCAGCAACGTGATCGAACGACCCGACGGTGTCAAGATCGCCAGCTTCTTCATCGCCGCGATCATCGTCGTGTCGGTCGGATCGCGATTCACGCGCGCCCTTGAACTGCGGACCACCGAACTCATGCTGGACGACATGGCACAGATGTTCGTCGACGACCTGTCGCGACGAACGTTGCGCTTCGTCGCCAACGAGCCGGACGCGCGTGACTCGAACGAATACCGCGAGAAGGTTCACCAGATCATTGCGGACAACGATCTCGAAGACGGCAGGGACATCATTTTCGTCGAAGTCACCGTTACCGACCCGTCCGACTTCGAATCAGTCATCGACGTGCACGGTTGTGTCATGCACGAGCGTTATCGGGTGCTCACGATTGAGGCCGCCTCGGTGCCCAACGCCATCGCGGCACTTCTCCTCCATGTGCGCGACACCTCTCGCGTGCGGCCGCACATCTATTTCGAGTGGACCGAAGGCAATCCCCTCATCAACCTGGTCCGATTCATGCTCTTCGGCGTCGGGGAAGTCGCCCCGGTGACGCGCGAGATCCTCCGTCGCTCAGAGCCAGACCGTGAGCAGCGTCCACACGTCCACGTCGGATAGGCACCGACCACTCACGGGGTACCTCCCGGCGCGCCGAGGATTGGTGCCTGGAGGCTCTATCCGGCTTCGGTGGCGTCGTTGAGGATCCGCACCTCGCGCTGCGGGAAGGGCATGAAGACATCGTTCTCCCGCAAGCTCTCGAAGATCAGCAGCAACAGGTCGGCACCCACGCGGTTGGGACCGTCGTCGATGCCCTCCATCCAGAACTCCACGAGCATCTTCACGCCCGATTCACCAAAGCTCTCGATCTCGCAGTCGGGCCGTTCCTCGAGCGGGATGCTCTCTCCGCTGATCACTTGCGGGTGGGTTGCTACGGCGGTGCGCACCAATTCGCACACGTGACGGATGTCGGTGTCGTAGGGCAGCGAGAAGTTCAGGCCATAGCGCTGCTTCTTGTCCTTGTGGGACCAGTTGTTGAACGGTTCGGTGATGAACTTCTCGTTCGGCACGAGCACCGTCTTGCCCTCGAAGGTCTCCAGCGTGGTGCAGCGCATGTTGAGAGCGCGCACGTACCCGGACAGGCCGCCTTGGGTCTCCACGTAGTCGCCCGCGGACAGCGAGCGATCGAACAGGATGATCAGGCCGGAGATGAAGTTCGATGCGATCGACTGCAGGCCGAAGCCGATCCCGACTCCGACCGCGCCGCTGAACACGGCCAGTGCGGTGAGGCTGATACCCATGACCTGCAGGAAGAGCAGGGACACGACCACCATCAGTCCGATCTGGAACAGCTTGGCGATGACCTCGCGGGTGCGCAGGTCGAGCGCTTCCTGCCGTCGGATCATGGTCTGGCCCGCCGAGTTGGAGGCCCAACCCAGCCAGAACAGCAGAGCGCCAAAGATGAGACTGCGCAACAGCGAGGCCACCGATAGATGGAGGTTGCCGAGGTTTACGGCCATGGACTCGAGCGTCTTGTTGAACGGAGTCAGCAACCCGAGCATGTACAAAGCCAAGAGGCTCATGCCCACCCAGCGCAGCATGAGCCGCGCAACGGGCCCAGGCTTGGTGACGCGAATCAGGCCCTCGACGAGGAACAGGACGGCCACCAGGAGTGCGACTCGCGCGATCCAGTCGCTATCGAACAGCATGCGCGAGAACGCGATGGCGAGCAGCATGGCCAGCGCGGCGGAAGCCGGCGTGAGCAGCGGCACGAGGGGCTGGAGCGGGTGCTCCGGCGCGGACGACCTGTTGCGAAGCAACTTGCCCACGCCCAGGGCGATGCCCGCCACCGCAAGCACCAGACCGAGTTGCAGCCAAGTTTCCGGGTCAGCCACGACCGCCTGCACGTTCGCGACCATGCGCGACAGGAATGTGCCGGTGCGCTCTGGCATCACGGGATCGTATCCCGGTGGTGGCCCAAATCGCCCGTGTTCCTCCCGCCGCTTCGCCGGCGATCGTCCACCGGTTCGTCTCCGTTCGTGCCCGAGCGCTGCGCGCTCTGCCTGCGCCTCGCTCCTACGCGCTTACAAGCGCATGCGCTCGACGCGCTCCGGAGCGATGCACACCGAGCACTGCGTGCTCGGGCCTCACCTTGGTGGGCCCCGTGGGACTCGAACCCACAACCCGCGGATTAAAAGAAAGTGGGTACCGTCTGCCCACGAGAGACCTACGTCGACCGGCGCGGACCATTGCGGACGCGTTTGCGCAGTTCGTGGGCACGATTGAAGGTCAGCTTCGGAAGCTCCCGGATCGTGTCGGCGCGGCGTGGTTGGAGGGGTTCTGGAGGGGTTGGTGAGTCAGCGCCTGGGAGCAACGCCTTCGCGGTTGCACAACCTCGGAAGTAGAACGTTCTTCACAAATGTGACGTAACGGCGGCACGTTAGCGCGGTTCTCAGAGTTTGCGTGCGTCGTCGTCGCGCACCTTTCTGGTTCTTAAGTGTGCGACGACGACGCACTGGCCGCAGGTGCTTTGCTGACTGGTTTGCTCGCGCAATCGCCAGTTCCAACACATGTGGCCACTTCGGGTACTGATCCGTTCCGCGCCGTGGGCTTAGCCACGCTCTGGCGATTGCAGGGCTGCGCGGCATCAGTGATGTGGGCCTCAGCGCTCGACGCCTCGGGGCATAGGGCCGCGCACAACCAGAGCGCCGGTTCTCATCAACCCGGTGGCACGTCGGCGGGATTGTGAACTGGAACGACGCCGAGAAGCCCTGGGACTGCTCACCCCACGGCTCACGCTTCGGTTCAGACGGCCGAGTCTTGGAAGGCCCCGCCACGTGCCGCGGAGTCTTTGTTTTTGATCCAGCCGACGTACCCAAGCGCTGGTGGGCTCCTTGACGCGGAGAAGTTTCGCTTTTACTCAAGAATGTTGATGCCTAGTTTCGATGGCTGCCGATGAGCGAGGTGCCCGAACTGCCTTTCTTGCTCGGCACGCTTCGTAGGCCATTTTGCGGCGACCTCGGCCCTTTGGGTACATGGCAGGTCTACATCGGGGAGGCCACAACATCGTCGTCTACAACAACTTCTTCCTAGTCAACGGTGGTGTCCGTGATCGTCCTCGGGTGGGACTACTCATGGTGCACCACATCACGCGGCCGACTCCTGTAAGTGCGAGAGGTCCCCTATCGCCTGTTTGTCGGGCTCTGTGCCCCCAAGGGGTTGTGCGCAGAATCATCACTGAGAAAAGCCCTCTGGCGCGTCCTGACGTGTACGTCGCAGGCGGCGCGGCCAGGGCGGCTCCCCGGAGCACCGCCGAACGGATGGCGCGAGCTCAGGTGGTCGTCTTGGCGGTCGCCAGCTTCGAGCGCACGAGCACTAGCGGGGCCTCCGGGTTCTCCGGTTCTGGTAACGCCCCTGGGCTGAAGTCGGCGATGACCCCGGGCCGGAAGACGAGGCAGTGTGTCGAGCCGCCGAACTGGAAGTGCCCGAGCTCGTCGCCCTTCGCCACGTGGTGCCCCGGGGTAATCTCCGGGGCAATCAGGCAAGAGGAGACCTCCACCATGCCGACCGGCACGAACGCAACCAGGCCGATCGCGGGGTCGTCGGCCCCAATCAGGATGATCGCCCGCGTCGCGACGTGCGCGATGTAACCCTGCGAGTTGGTGGGCTCCTCGGCGGCCGGGCCCTCGGAGTCCGCCTCGGAGTAGTAGGTGCCGTCCTGCACGAACGCGCGCACAATCGTGCCGGCTACGGGGGCGTGCCAGCGGTGATAGTTGGTCGCGCTGAGGAAGGCCTGGTAGACCGTTCCGCCGACGAACTGACCGGCCGACTCGTCGTTCGCAAGCATGTCCTCCAGCGAGTACGGCTGAGACTTGAGCCAGAAGCGGTCCTGGCGCTGGACGTCGGTCTTGATGCTGTACGGCGTTGACTCGCAGGCGCTGACGATGACCGAGTCGTCGTCGGGCTCCGCCACCGGGCGGGCGTCCTCGTGGAACCGCCGGGTGAAGAAGTCGTTCCACGAGGTGAAGCCCCAGTGCGGGTCCGCGGGGTCGTGCCGGTACTGCT
>DATLCL010000243.1:0-4022 GCA_035526415.1 Aeromicrobium sp. | reverse complement strand
CCCCGAGTCGGACGTGGTGACGATGGTCGTCGAGCGCGACCCACGACTGCGAACCATGGCGGTCTTCGACGCGCTGGCCAACAACGCTGACCGCAAGGGTGGCCACATCCTGCCGATGACCGACGGCCACGTGTATGGCGTAGACCACGGGATCTGCTTTGCTGTCGAGCCCAAGCTCAGAACCGTGTTGTGGGGCTGGCGCGGCGACGCACTGACTGAGGACGAGCTCGGGGTAGTACGTCGCGTGTGCGACGCATTGGATGGTGGTTCGCTCGGAGCCGCGTTGGGCGAGCTGCTGAGTGGCGAGGAAGTCCGCGCAACAAGCCGCCGAGCAGAGGCTCTGCTGTCATCGGGACTCTTCCCCGAACCAGACCCTAGCCGGCCCGCGCTGCCGTGGCCACCGTTCTGAGTCGCGTTGACGGCGCGACCGTCTCACCGCTCACGGGGTCTTCCTCGGCACGCTGCAGGACGAACCCGAACTCGGCGCCGCCCTCGGGGCGTGGCAAGCCCCAGATCCGGCCGCCCATCGCGGAGATCAGGACCCGGCAGACGTAGAGACCGATGCCCGCGCCACTGACCATGCGTGCCGTGTGCGGTGATCGGTAGTAGAGGTCAAATAGCCGCGGTGCCTCGTCGGCATCGATACCGGCGCCCTCGTCCAGCACCCTCAGCCGGATGCCTTCCGAGGTTCCGTCAACGATTACCCGCACCACGGACCCGGCGGGACTGTACTTCGCCGCATTGCTGACAAGGTTCCGAATGACCTGTTCAACGTAGGTCTCGTCGCCTCGCGCCGTCGCTTCGGATCCTTTTGCGCTTACCTCGAACTTGGAGGCGGGCCAGCGCTCCTGCTCGCTGCGCACGACGCGCGCGACCATCCGCGACAGGAGGATGGGCTCGGCCACCCGCTCGACGGTGCCGCGCTCCGATCGCGCCAGCACCAGGAGGTCCTCAACCAGCCGATAGAGACGGTCGGCTTCAACCTCCAGGTCGTCGATCAGCTCCCGACGGGTGTGGTCATCGAGGACACGCTCGCGGCTGGCGAGCAGCTTCGCTCCGCCGTAGATAGACGTGATCGGTGTGCGCAGCTCGTGCGAAACGATGCTGTTGAAGGCGTCCCGCAGCTCGTTGGCGCGCCTTTCGTGGGAGACGACGCGGTCAACCTCCTGCCTGGCTTGAGCGGCCTCCGACAGGGCCTGGCTGCGCTTCTCGGCATCGTTGCGAGCGGCGTCCCTATCCGTGCGCAGCCGATACGAGAAGTATGTGAGGAGAAGGCTGGCGGCGACGAACGCAAGCAGGCGAATTTCCTGGTCCGGAAGCCCTGCCGCTCCAGGTATCAGGAGCTCAAAAACAAGCATGTCCATGACGACCGCGAGCAGGGTCGCGAACGCGCCCGCGCCCAACCCGCGGTACCACGCAGCGAACGCGACCGCCGGTATGTAGATCACATATCCGGCGTTACCAGCGTCGATCAGGTAGAGGGACAGCTTCAGGGCGGCTGTCGCGGCCACAAGCGCGACGGCCAAGCCGAGCGTGCCCAGAGGACCTGACAAGGCGGACGACAATGAACCCATGCCGACACGTCCCGGCGTCAGGCGCGACCCAGCCGTTGTCTGATCGGCCGGCGGTGCGGTCAGGTGCTCCATTGATCTCCAAACCGACCGGTTGCGTGTTCAAGTGGTTAACGGCGGGCTGCTAAGAGATTGGCCCATCGCGGGTGGCGAAGGCGTGCGCTGACACCGCCCAAGTCGTGACGAATGCGTGAACGTCCGACCTACGCTGAGGGGCGCGCCTCATCGATCAGATCGACAAGCCCGCGCAGCGGGATGGTCACCCAATCCGGTCGATTGTTGAGCTCGTAGCTGAGCTCATAGAGCACCTTCTGGAGCGCCGACGCCTCGAGCAGATGGACAAGCTCCCTGCGATCGGTGGGCACGAACGGCTGCCCGTCAGCCTCGCGCAGGTACGCGCGCAGGAATGCGCTGGCAACGCTCAGGTACCAGAGGTTTGCCCACGGCTCGAGCTGCGGCAGGTCCTCGGCACGGACGGCGCCGCCGACGCGCGGGCTCAGCAGTGTTCCCAATGCCGCGTAGTGGAACGACCGCAACATGCCCGCCACGTCGACCATCGCCGACCTCTTGTGCCGGCGCTCGGAGAGCGGCCGACCGGGCTCGCCCTCGAAGTCGATGAAAACGAAGTCGCGACCCGTCCACAAGATCTGGCCGGCATGAAAGTCGCCATGAACCCGTATCCGGCTGGCAGAGATCTTGTCGCGGGTGATGTCCGACATCCGCTGGAGGATCGTTGGGCCCAGCTCAGCGGCCCTTTCGGCCAGCTCTTGGGCCGGTTCTGGCAGCTCGTCTCGTACCTCGTTGAGGAGCGCGATCGTCGCCTTGGCGTTGTTGCGCATCGTCTGGAAGACGGAGCGTTGAGAGAGAGCGCTGAACGGCTCGGGCACGAACGAGACGTCGTCGCGGGCAGTGGCGAGGGCGTTATGAAGCTGCGCCGTCCGCGTGCCAAGGAGTGTGGCGACGTCCAGATACGCGCCAACGGCCTCAACTATCTCCGATTTCGGCTCCGCGTTTGATGCCTCGAGGACCGCGGCGACGGACACCGAGCCGACCTCGGTCGGCGGGCCCTCACGCGCGGCGACGCGCTCGAAGAATGCATTGACCGCGTCGAGAGTGAACTCCCAGACGTCCCCCTCATTGGGTGCGAACGCCTGGAGGATGGCCAGCGCCGACGGCTCCTCGCGCGAGCTCCGATACGCCAGCCAGCCGCCCACCGAGGGCACATACGGGAAGCCCTGTTCCGTCAGAGCCGTGCCAATTTCGAGGTCGGGGTTAACGCCGGGCTCGAGGCGTCGGAACACCTTGAGGATGAACCGCTGGCCGAAGACGATCGACGTGTTGCTCTGCTCGGCCCGGTTGACCGACGGTTCAATGGATTCGTCACGGCCGCCACGCAGGCGTTTGTATGCGCGTGTCGGAGTGGCCGTCACCTCGCCGCGCCGACCGGCCAATCGCCGCCGGCCGGCGATCTGGTCGAGGAGTGCCTTGCTCACGGCCGGGTCGTAGAGCGCGTCGTAGAGGAGCCACGGTGGCGAGTCATCGGAGTCTGACGGCGGCTGGACGTAGGCTACGAGGGCCTGTGGCGCGATGCGTGTGATGCGCTCGGCGTCCTCGCCGCGGGCCAACGCCAGTGGCAGCACGTACCGCTCCGGTTCGCCCTCGCTGTACTCGACGTCGAACATCGCCAGGCGCGCGTCCGCGCCGGCGATTGCCATCGGGATCTGGTCGAAGAGCGACACGCCCTTGATGCGACGCGCTTTGGAGCGGAACCAGCGCCGCGCCCGCAGGTAGGCCGGCAGGATGGCGGCCAGCTCGTGACGGGATTTTCCGGTGAGCAGCGTGTCGAGATCGGGGGACACGCTGAGGGTGGGCGCGGTGTCACCGTCGCCACGAACCTCACCACGGCGGCCGCTGGGGTCGGCTTCCAGCGCGAACCAGATGAAGCCGTGTGGTGCAAGCGTGAGGAAGAGCGACCGGTCCTCGATCGGAGGAAACTCGACGCGGCCGAACATCTCGACCGGCGTCATTCCCCTGTACTCGGACAGATCCAGGTCGGCGAACTGGACGAAACGCGACAGGTTCGCGACGACGAGGATGCGTTCCTCTTCGTACTCGCGGACGAACGCGACGATGCGCCGGTTCTCAGGGTGCAGGAACTTGAGCGAGCCACGGCCGAAGGCGCGGTAGTTCTTGCGCAACGCGATCAGCCGCTTCATCCACCACAGCAGCGATTGCGCGTTGTTCTGCTGCGTCTCGACGTTGATCGCCTCGTAGTGGTACTCGGGGTCGGTGATGACCGGGAAGTAGAGACGCTGGCGATTCGCCGTCGAGAAGCCGGCGTTGCGGTCACCCGACCACTGCATCGGCGTGCGCACACCGTTGCGGTCGCCGAGGTAGACGTTGTCGCCCATGCCGATCTCGTCGCCGTAGTACAGGACCGGCGTGCCGGGC
>DATLCL010000215.1:0-8741 GCA_035526415.1 Aeromicrobium sp. | reverse complement strand
GCGCCCTTGAGCAGCTCCTCCTTCGGGCCGTGGGCGACGATCTTTCCCCGGCCGATGACGATGATTTCGTCGGCGATGATCTGGATCTCGTGCAGTAGGTGCGAGGACAGTAGGACCGTTCCGCCACGGTCGGCGAAGATGCGAAGGAGACTCCGCATCCAATGGATGCCGGCCGGGTCGAGACCGTTCGCTGGCTCGTCCAGGATGAGGACCTTCGGGTCACCGAGCAATGCGTGCGCAATCCCGAGCCGCTGACGCATGCCGAGCGAGTAGTTGCGAATGCGCCGCTTGGCCTCGGTGGCCGTGAGGCTCACCAAGTTGAGCATCTCCTCGACGCGTGACGCCGGCAATCCCATCGTGGCTGCGCCCAGCGCCAGGACTTCCTGGCCAGTGCGGCCGGCATGCTGCGCCGAGGCGTCGAGCAGTACGCCAACCTGCGTGCCCGGGTTCGGGATGTCGTGGAACGAGACCCCGCCGATCGTCGCCGTGCCGGCCGTCGGCAGCGTCAGCCCGGTGAGGATGCGGAGGGTCGTGGACTTTCCCGCGCCATTGGGGCCAAGGAACCCGGTGACGGTTCCCGGCTCGCAGGTGAACGAGATGTTGTCCACGGCGCGGAGGCCGCGGTAGTCCTTCGTCAGGCCCTCGACTCTGATCATGGGCTCTACCTTGTCAAACGACCGGTGATCCGGACAGCAACGGCCCCACAATGTCGCCAAACACGTCCGTCACGGCCTCGGCATAGCCGGGTGGATCCAACGTGCCGGCCGGCTCCGGATCCGAGCGGCCGGCCCGTTCGACGAGCGCCAAGTCGATGTCGCTGTCGTTGATCCGAACGCAGGGAACGCCGTCGACCACGCCGATGTGCACACCGGCGTCATCCGGAAGCGCGCCCAGCCGGATGACAGCGCACGCCGCAATGACACGGTCGTTGCCTGCCGGGAGGTCGACGTGCACCGGCTCACCCGGCCGGATGCCGAGCACATGCAGTCCTCCGGCGAGTGCCGCCGATCGCTCGAGCAATTTCGCAAACGTCAGGGAGCCAGACGCGTCGGTGCAGGCGACGCGCTCGGCGCGACCGTCTACGACATGCCGATCCACCATGTCGAAGCCGAGTGCGGTCCCCATTTCTTTCACTGCCCAGTGAAGTTCGGGGCGCGCTTCTCACTTCGCGCGGCCGCGGCTTCTCGCACGTCGTCGCTCGCCCACACTGCTTCGAATGATGCGTTGACGGCTTCGTCGTCGCCGCCGTTGAGGACGAGCTTGTTGTGGGCCAGCGCGAGCGGCGCCAATTCGGCGATCTCGTGCGCCCACGCCAGCGCGTCGTCGAGCGTGCCGGCGCGGTCGGCGAGACCGGCAGCCAGGGCCTCGTCCCGATCGAGCGAATCGGCGGCCAGCATGAGGCGGCGCGCTCGGCCCGTTCCGGCCAGCAGCGCGAGGGTGCGGATCGTCCAGCCATCGACGGCCATGCCGTTTCTCGCGGTCGGGACCGCGAAGCGTGCCGTCTCGTCAGCGACCCGCAGATCGCATGCGATGGCGAGCTGGGTCCCGGCACCGATGGCCGGGCCGTTGACGGCGGCGATGACCGGTACCGGGAGCCGGGTCAGGCCGTGCAGCATCCCGTAAAGCGCCTCCAGGAACTCCGGCCCGTAGACGCCACCGAGATCGGCCCCGGCCGAAAACGCCGATCCGTGACCGGTGATCACGACGACACGAGCGCCTTCGTCCACCGCTGCTTGGGCAGCCTCGTGGATGGCGCGGCAAAGGTCGAGGTTCAACGCGTTACGTCGCTCATCGCGGGTCAACGTGAGGAGGACGACGTTGCCGTTGCGGGATACGTCGAGAACTGAATCGGGCACGTCGAGACCCTAGTGGGCTCTCAATGTGCCCCGCCGCCGCATGGCGGCATCAGTGCGCACTGTTGAAGGCCTCGATCACCGAGTTCGGCGCCCGCCGGTTGTCGCTCACCTCGTGTCCGTTCTTGCGCGCCCAGGCGCGAACATCCTCCAGCGAGTGGCCGGCCTTGATCGGCGGCGCCTTCATGCGGGAGCCAGTGACGATCTCGTCGGCGCCGCTCGTCAGATCGGCGATGAACGCATCGACCGTTCGCTTGCTCTTG
Source organism: Aeromicrobium sp. (assembly GCA_035526415.1). Taxonomy (GTDB): domain Bacteria; phylum Actinomycetota; class Actinomycetes; order Propionibacteriales; family Nocardioidaceae; genus Aeromicrobium. The sequence continues at coordinate 6,625 of DATLCL010000215.1, read as the reverse complement.
CCGGACAGGTACAAGTGATACGCGCGGCCATTGAAGTCATAGCGGACTGGCTTAGTCGTTTCCGGGAGTTCGTCGCCGGAGAAGTCGTCATAGATTTTGACAACCGGTTTCTGGACGATTTCTTTGCGTGCCATGGAAAGAAACTGTACAGCGTGCAGCCAGTGGTCAGTCCTTGTTCCTGACGAGCCTCGCATTGCCCGATGGTGCCGACTTCACCTCGAACAACCCGATCGCCTCGGCCAGGTCGCCCAGCTTGGCGAAGCCCCAGTTGCGGGAGTCGAACTCCGGGGCCTGATTGCGGATGGTGGAGCCCACGGCGCCGAGGTTGGCCCAGCCGCTGTCGTCCGAGGTCGCGTCGATCGCTCGGCGAAGCGCACCGACCAATGCTGCATCTCCGCGGAGTTGCTTCTCGCTCGGACGCTTGGGACGCGTGGCGGGCTTCGACTCCTCCTCCGGCGCCGTGAGGACTTCGAAGTACGTGAAGCGGTCGCAGGCGTTGACGAACGGCTTGGGCGTCTTCTGGGCGCCGAAGCCGTAGACGGTGACACCGGACTCGCGCAGCCGGGTCGCCAGGCGGGTGAAGTCGCTGTCGGACGACACCAGGCAGAACCCGTCGAAGCGACCGGTGTGCAACAGGTCCATCGCGTCGATGATCAGCGCACTGTCAGTCGAGTTCTTTCCCTGCGTGTAGGCGAACTGCTGCATCGGCTGAACCGCGTGCAGGTTGGCCGCGTCCTTCCATCGCTTGAGCTGGGTGGAGGTCCAGTCGCCGTACATCCGGCGGACGGAGGGAACGCCGAGATTCGCGATCTCCGCAAGGAGGGGGCCCAAATGGTCTGCTGACACGTTGTCGGCGTCGATGAGCACCGCAAGTCGCTTCTCGGTCACCGGGCCCACCGTAGCCGTACCTACTCGGCCGCGGCGAGCTGGCCGCAGGCGCCATCGATGTCACGGCCGCGGGTGTCACGCACCGTGGTCGGGATGCCGCGAGCCTCCAGCCGGCGGACGAACTCGCGCTCGTCGTCGCGCCGCGAAGCCGTCCACTTGGAACCGGGCGTCGGATTGAGCGGGATGAGGTTGACGTGCACCCATCCCCAGTCGCCATAGGTCATCAAGACGTCAGCGAGCAGATCGGCGCGCCAGGCTTGGTCGTTGATGTCGCGCATCATCGCGTACTCGATCGACACGCGACGCTTGGTCGCTTTCGCGTAGCCCCACGCCGCCTCGACCGCTTCGTGAACCGTCCAGCGCGTGTTGATCGGCACGAGTTCGCTGCGCAGCTCGTCGTCCGGCGCGTGGAGGGACAGCGCGAGCGTGACGGGGATGCCCTCCGTGGCCAGCTGGTTGATCCGCGGGACCAGTCCGACCGTGCTCACCGTGATGTTGCGGGCCGAGAGGCCGAGCCCGTCCGGCGCGGGCGCCACCATGCGTCGAACCGCCCCCATCACGGCGCGGTAGTTCGCCAGCGGCTCCCCCATGCCCATGAAGACGACATTGGACAGGCGGCCCGCGCCACCGGGGATCTCGCCACGGGCCATCGCTCCGGCGGCGTCGACGACCTGGTCGACGATCTCGGCCGTGCTCATGTTGCGCTCGAGGCCACCTTGGCCGGTGGCGCAGAACGGACACGCCATACCGCAGCCAGCCTGACTGGAGACGCAGACGGTCGCGCGATCCGGATAGCGCATGAGGACCGACTCGACCAGGGCACCGTCGAACAGGCGCCACAGCGTCTTGCGGGTCGTCCCCCGGTCGGCCTCGAGCGTGCGCACCGGCGACAGAAGCTCAGGCAGGAGTAACGCGACGATACGTTCCCGGCTGGCGGCGGGCAGGTCCGTCATCAGCGACGGATCACGCTCCAAACGTCCGAAATAGTGGGTGGCGACCTGCTTCAGCCGGAAGGCGGGCTCACCCAGCTCGGCCGCGACGGCGGCGCGGTCATCGGCCGACAGGTCCGCCAGGTGCCGCGGCGGCTTGCCGCGACGCGGCGCGTCGAACACCAGCGGCAGCGTCGTGACCGGATCCTCCACGGAGTCAGTGTCCATGGACTCGGCCGTTCGACGCCAATTCAGCGACGAACTCGAGCTTTTCGATCACCCGGTCCGGCAGCCGGAATGGGTAGAGCGGGCGGCGGCCCATGCTGCGATTGATCTGGTTCAGCGCGACGGACAAAGGGATCCAGGTGTCGCGGAGGAGATCGCCGAAGCGTTCACTATCGTCATCCACGTTGGTGAGCCCGAAGTTGTTCGCTGTGTCGACGGCATCCCGGATGTGCAGGAAGTGGGCGAAGGTCTCGGCGAAGTCCTCGAACGGATGCATCGTTGCGTAGGACGAGATATACGTCGCTTCCCACCCGCGCGGCGGTCCCTTTTGGTAGTGCCGGTCGATGGCCTCGTGATACGGAGCCGTCTCGTCGCCGAAGAGCTCCCTGGTTTGCTCGAGTCGCTCGTCGCCACGCACCAGCATCATCTCGTAGTAGTGGCCGATCTCGTGTCGAAAATGGCCCAGCATCGTGCGAAACGGTTCGCGAAACTCGCGCTGCATCTTGACCCGGATCACGTCGTCGCCCTCGGCAAGATCAATGGTCACAGCACCGCGGTTGTGGCCCATGATGATCTTCTCGTTGACGCTCGACAGCATGTCGAAGCACAGCCCCTTGTCCGGATCCTCAGCGCGCGTGACGATGGGCAGCCCGATGCGGTCCAACTCGGCGACCAGGTGCCGCTTTGCGCCTTCAGCAACCGGGTAGAGCGCCAGACCCTCCAAATCTGCGTCCGGTGGCCGGGTCCGCGTTAGCCCGCAGCTGAAACATTGCTCCCCTTCGTACGGAACAAGCCAGTTGCATTCGGACAACTCCATGTTGCGGCACCGGAACCAGCGCGCACCGCCGGAATCGAGATAGGTGCCGTTGAAGACCGGGACCACATCGCCTTCAAGTCGCGAGTAACCGGTCGCCGTCCAGCAGACGGAGCACTCGACGTCCTCGACGACGAGCGGCGAATCACAGACCCGACACAAGAAGGCGCGCATCGCGCCTCAGCTCGGCGAAACCAGGTAGTTCATGATGAGCCACGCCACCGGCGCGACCGTGAGCAGCGAATCGAGCCGATCCATGAGGCCGCCGTGGCCGGGCAGCAGATCGCCCATGTCCTTGATGCCCAAGTCCCGCTTGATCAGGGATTCGGCCAGGTCGCCCAGCGTGGCCATCACCACGCCCGCGACGCCCAGAATGACGCCGACCCACCAGTCGCCGTGCAGCAGCAAGGTCACACTGGCGACACCGGCTCCGATACCCGTGATCAGCGAACCGACGAAGCCCTCCCACGACTTCTTGGGGCTGATTGTCGGTGCCATCGGGTGCTTGCCGAGGAAGACACCAGCCACGTAACCACCGATGTCAGAGGCGATGCACGCGATGATGAAGACAAGGACCCGCTGGGACCCATCGGACTCGGCCAGCATCAGCATGACGAACGTCGCCATCAGGTACAGGTACGACAGCGAGAACAACCCGACGCTGGCATCGCGGACGAAGCCATCCGGCCCGTCGGACAGCCGCCACACGAGCGTTGCGATGACGGTTAGTGCCATGGTGACCGACGCCTCGGCCATCCCGCCGTAGAAGGCGCTGAGCAGCATCAGCGAACCGCCGGTGGCGACCGGGAGGAACGGCAGCCGGATATCCGCCGATTCAAAGGCGCGGCCCAACTCCCACAGCCCAATGCCCAGCGCGACGACGGCAATCAGCACAAAGGAGTCCTTGAAGAAGTACAAGGACGCCAGGACCATCGCGACCAGCGAGACTCCTACGCCGATGGCAGCGGAGAGATCCCGTCCGGCGCGGCCGTGTGGCTTGTCGGCCGGCGCCTCGACCTCAGACTTCAAGGAGCTCAGCTTCCTTGTGCTTGAGCATGTCGTCGATCGTGTCGATGTGCTTGCGGGTCAATCCGTCGAGCCGCTTCTCGGCGCCGGCGGTGTCGTCCTGACTGATCTCGGAATCCTTCTCGGCCCGGTCGAGCGCCTGCTTGGCGCTGCGCCGTAGGTTGCGGACGGAAACGCGGCCGTCCTCGGCCTTGGTCTTGGCGAGCTTGATGAACTCGCGTCGGCGCTCCTCGGTCAGCTCCGGCAGCACGACCCGCAACACCTTGCCATCGTCGCTCGGGTTCACGCCGAGATCGGACTCGCGGATGGCCTTCTCGATCGCGCCCTTGGCGCTCATGTCGTAGGGGCTGATGATGACGACCCGTGGCTCGGGCACCTGGAAGCCGGCGAGCTGTTGCAGCGGCGTCTGCTGGCCGTAGTACTCGGCCGTGATGTTGGCGAACATCGACGGGTGGGCGCGTCCGGTGCGAATTGTCGCGAACTCCTCACGCGCGTGCTCGACCGCCTTGGCCATCTTGTCGTCGGCCTCGCGCAACGTCGCGTCGATCACAGCGTCTCCTCTTGCTCTGCTGAACCATGGGCCAGTCCTGCGTGGACCAAGGTTCCGATCTTCTCACCCTGCAGCGCGCGGGCGATGGCATCTTCGTCCTCCATGCCGAAGACGATCATCGGCAGGTCGTTCTCCATGCAGAGCGCGAAGGCTGCGGCGTCGACGACTTTCAAGCCCAGCCGGAGGGCGTCGCGGAAGGTGAGGTCGTCGTAGCGGACTGCGTCGGGGTTGGTGCGAGGGTCGTCCGAATACACACCGTCGACGCCGCTCTTGCTCATGAGGACCGCGTCGGCCTTGATCTCCAGAGCTCGCTGCGCGGAAACGGTGTCGGTGGAGAAGTATGGCAACCCGGCGCCGGCGCCGAAGATCACAACGCGCCCCTTCTCCAAGTGCCGAATGGCTCGACGCGGGATGTACGGCTCGGCCACCTGGCCCATGGTGATGGCCGACTGGACGCGCGTCTCGATGCCTTGTTTCTCACAGAAATCCTGCAATGCCAGACAATTCATGACGGTGCCGAGCATGCCGATGTAGTCGGCGCGCGAGCGTTCCATGCCGCGCTGGCTCAGTTCCGCGCCGCGGAAGAAGTTGCCGCCGCCGACGACGATGGCCACCTGGACGCCGTCATTGACGGCGGCGGCGACCTGCTTGGCAATGCCATTGACGACGTCGGGATCGATCCCGAGCTTCCCACCGCCCATGACCTCGCCAGACAACTTCAGCAGGACACGTCGCATGCGCGTAAAACTACCGGAACCAACTGAGTGCCCTTACGGTGCGGGCATTGGGCTGGGTTCAGCCGCCAATTTCGATGTGTGCGAATCGCGTGATCGTCACGCCAGCTTCATCGAGCACGGCCTTGACCGTCTTCTTGTTGTCCTGGACCGACGGCTGCTCAAGCAGCACGTTGTCCTTGAAGAAGCCGTTCAGGCGGCCTTCGATGATCTTGGGCAGTGCCTGTTCGGGCTTGCCCTCCTCGCGCGCAGTCGCCTCGGCGATCTCGCGCTCCTTGGCCACGAGATCCGCCGGAACGTCCTGGCGGGTCAGGAACCGCGGACGCATGGCCGCGATCTGCTTGGCCGCGCCGCGCGCCGCCTCGACATCCGCGCCGGTGAACTCGACGAGTACGCCGATGGCCGGCGGCAGGTCGGACGCCCGGCGGTGCAGGTACGTCGTCGTTTCACCGTCGAACGCGGCCACCCGGCCGAGCTCGATCTTCTCGCCGATGACGGCGGCCAGCGCCGAGACGGCATCCGCGACGTTCTGGCCATCGGGCAGGGTGGCGCCAGCGAGTTCGACCGCATCGGCCGGCTTGACCGAGTCAGCCAACTTCGCCAGCTGCTCGGCCAACGCGATGAACTGGTCGTTCTTGGCGACGAAGTCGGTCTCGGAGTTGAGCTCGACGATGGCGCTGCCGTGCATTGCAACCAAGCCGGAGGACGCTTCGCGCTCGGCACCGCGCTTTGCGGCCTTGGCCGCACCGGAGATCCGCAGGATCTCAATGGCCTTCTCGAAGTCGCCCACCGCTTCGGTGAGCGCCTTCTTGGCGTCCATCATTCCGGCACCGGTGGCGTCGCGGAGCTTCTTCACGTCAGCGGCTGTGATGCTCATCAATGTCCCCTAACCTTGGGAGGAAGTCGAGTTTCAGGCGTCAATGGTCAAGCCACCAACCACCTGAGCGGAAAAGGCTTTGACTACTTGCCGGCTTCGGTAAAGCCAGCAGCTTCGGCAGATTCAGGCGTGTCGAACCAGATCTCGGCGACGGTCTGGTCGTACCAGCGCCCGCCCGCCTGGTGGAACTTCTTCGATTGCGCGTTGCCCTTGATCGGGAAGCCCTCTGGCTCCGAGCCGTCATCGAGAGCAGCGTGGCTGCCCACGGGCGCGCCCTCGGCCGGTGCCTCAGCCGCCGGTTCCTCAGCCGCCGGAACCTCGGCGGCGTCCGTCGGCGCTTCAGCCGGAGCAGCCTCGGCAGCCTCCGCGGGCGCTTCAGCCGGAGCGGCCTCAGCAGTCGGAGCCTCAGCAGCCTCCGCCGGCGCTTCAGCTGCAGCAGCTTCCGTCGTCGTCAGCAGTTCGCGCTCCCACTCGGCCAGCGGCTCGTCGCCGCCCAGCTCTTCGCCGGCCTGCTCCTCGCCGGTCTTGGCGCCACCGCGGGCCAGCAGGCCCTCGGCGACGGCGTCGGCGAAGACGCGAGTC
>DATLCL010000205.1:0-3111 GCA_035526415.1 Aeromicrobium sp. | reverse complement strand
GGTCGACGGCGTCGAGCGCATCACCTTGGAACACGTCACCCGCACTGACGCCGAGAGCGACCCGGATTGGCCTCGCCCGAATGACGGCGACGGCTGTTATCGGGTGGAGATCACCGGTGAGCCGGCGATGACGCTCGAGTTCTCGCACCACGGCGAGACCGGCGACCACAACGTCAGCGGCATGATCGTGACGGCGCAGCGCCTGGTCAACGCGATTCCGGCCGTCGTGGCCGCCGAACCCGGACTCGTCTCGCCGCTCGATCTCGGGCTGGTCACCGGACGCGGGCTGGTGGCGCGATGAGCATCCTCGACCGCTTCAGCGTCACCGACCACGTCGCGATCGTGACCGGCGCAGGCAGGGGAATCGGCGCCGCCACCTCGGTGGCCTTGGCCGAGGCCGGAGCCGACGTCGTCCTCTCGGCCCGCACCGCCAGCCAGCTGGAGGAGGTGGCCGAGCGCGTTCGGGCCGTCGGGCGTTGCGCACTCGTCGTGCCGGCCGACCTGTCCGACCTCGACGCCGTCGGTGCGCTGGCCGACGCCGCGCGGGATCAGTTTGGGCGGCTCGACATCGTCGTCAACAACGTCGGCGGGACTTTCCCGAAGGCGTTCCTCGAGACCGACAACGACTTCTTGGACGAGTCGTTCCGCTTCAACGTCGGGACAGCTCACGCGCTGAGCCGGGCCGCCGTTCCGCACATGCTCGCTTCCCTGGACGGTGCTCAGAAATCGATCACGTCGATCTCATCGATGATGGGGCGCACGGCCGGACGAGGCTTCATCGCGTACGGCACCGCCAAGGCAGCGTTGGCGCACTGGAGCCGGTTGGCGGCCACCGACCTGGCACCCAACATCCGGGTCAACGGAGTCTTCGTTGGCTCCGTGCTGACCTCGGCGCTGGAGTTCGTCGCCGGCGTTCCTGAGATGAAGCACGAACTGGAGGAAAACACGCCGCTCGGCCGCATCGGCGAAGCCGAGGACATCGCCGCCGCCGTGCTCTATCTATCGTCACCTGCCGGTGCGTTCGTCACGGGCAAGATGCTGGAAGTCGACGGCGGCATCCAGGTCCCGAACTTGGACCTGGGATTGCCGGACCTCACAGGAGGGTGAGCGGGTCGGTCCGCTGACCGTCCCGCTGCATGCCGAAGTGCAGGTGGCAGCCGGTGGAAAGGCCAGTGGATCCGACCTCGCCGATGACGGTGGAGGTCGTCACCGAATCGCCGACCTCGACCGAGGTGCCGGACAAGTGGGCGTACACGGTGTCGAGGCCGTCACTGTGCCGGATGACGAGGCGAAGTCCATATGCAGGTGACCGCCCGACCGAGACGACGGTGCCGGCTCCAGCAGCCCGGACCGGCGTTCCGCAAGCTGCGCCGAAGTCGACGCCGTCGTGGAACGACTCCTTGCCGGTCGTCGGGTGCGTCCGGAGGCCGAACGGCGACGTGACCGGACCGGCTACGGGACGCTGGAAGGTCCCGGCACCGGCCGGTCCGATGGGCGGCACCGGCGGTGGCCCCTGGGGATCGACCAAGCGAATCTGGGAGCGGCCAGCCAGCCGATCCACGGGATCGACGTACCGGTCGTCGGCTTGGACGATGCGGCCGAGATGCAGGCACGGTGTGGAGCAATGGAACGGCCCCAGGACGACCTTGCCGATGACGGAGCCGGCGCCGACCCGGTCGCCGACAGACACCGAAGCCGACACGGGTTGGTAGGTCGACCGCTCAGCGCCATGGTCGACGGTGATGACGTCGACGCCGGCCACCCGCCCGGCGAACGTCACCACCCCGCCGGCTACCGCATGTACCGGCGCTCCGACCAGCGTCGCAAGGTCGATGCCGCGGTGGCCCGGGCCGTACTTCGTGTCCGGCGCGTCGAATTCGCCCTCGACGGTGGGCCGTCCGCCACCCGCGCCGTCGACCGGCCAGCTCCAGGAGCCGTCGCCGGCGGCCACCGGCGATGCCGTGGCAAGCACGACCGCCGCCATGACGAAGGCGAGCAGGGGTCGGGGCACGAAGCCAGACCACGTCGAGCGCGGCGCCACAACAATGGGCCTCCGCCCATATGTGGACGGGCCGTTCCGTGGTGGGGGTTGTGGATTTCACTCCACCGGCTGCCCTGCCGTAGACTCCTCGCAACCCCGATCCCAGAACCTTGGGTGCAGGGAAATTCGCGTATCCCGCGCTGCATCACGTGGTCACCACCGAGTGCGGGGAGCGGTCCTGGTCCTCAATCTGATTGGGGTGGGCCGGTCCAGGGATGCCAGGGCACCACCGACCGGTGGCGCAACAACCAGGAATGGGCGCAGTTGCGCCCAAGAGGAGGAACGGCCATGGCCGTCGTCACCATGCGTCAGCTGCTCGAGAGCGGCGTCCACTTCGGGCATCAGACCCGTCGCTGGAACCCCAAGATGAAGCGTTTCATCTTCACCGAGCGCAACGGCATCTACATCATCGACCTGCAGCAGTCGCTGGCGTACATCGACAGCGCCTACGAGTACGTCAAGAACACGACCGCCAAGGGCGGCACGATCCTGTTCGTCGGCACCAAGCGCCAGGCGCAGGAGCCGATCGAGGAGCAGGCCAAGCGCGTCGGCATGCCCTACGTCAACCAGCGTTGGCTCGGCGGCATGCTCACGAACTTCCAGACGATCCACCAGCGGCTCAACCGCATGAAGGAACTCGAGGAGATCGACTTCGACGACGTCTCCGGTTCCGGCCGCACCAAGAAGGAACTGCTCCAGATGCGGCGCGAGTACGACAAGCTCTCGCGCACGCTCGGCGGCGTCCGTGACATGAACAAGGTTCCGTCGGCCATCTGGGTCGTCGACACCAAGAAGGAACACCTGGCCGTCGACGAAGCCAAGAAGCTCGGCATCCCGGTCATCGCGATCCTCGACACCAACTGCGACCCGGACGACGTTGACTTCCCGATCCCGGGTAACGACGACGCCATCCGTTCGGTCGGGCTGCTGACTCGCGTCTTCGCCGACGCCGTCGCCGAGGGCCTGCTGGCCCGCGGTGGCGCCAAGACCGGCGAGGAGCAGGCCGGCGAAGAGCTGGGCGGCGACGAGCCGCTGGCCGAGTGGGAGCGCGAACTGCTGACGACGACGGA
>DATLCL010000197.1:0-4738 GCA_035526415.1 Aeromicrobium sp. | reverse complement strand
CCGGTGGTACACCGGGCCGTCGTGCGCCACTGTGCGCGGGGGCACGTCGACGACCGTTTGGCCGTGCCAATCGATGACGAGTTTGCCGTCCTCTGTGACTTCGCCGATGACGGTGGCCTCGACCTCCCACTTGGCGCAGATGGCCATGAACGCGTCGAGGTTTGCCGGCTCGACGACTGCCATCATCCGTTCCTGGCTCTCGCTCATGAGGATCTCCTCCGGCGAGAGCGTGGAGTCGCGCAGCGGCACGCGGTCGAGGTGAACGTGCATGCCGCCGTCGCCGGCGCTGGCCAGCTCGGACGTCGCGCACGAGAGCCCGGCGCCGCCGAGATCCTGGATCCCGCCAACGACGCCAGCGGCGAAGAGCTCCAGGGTGCACTCGATGAGCAGCTTCTCCAGGAACGGGTCGCCGACCTGGACGCTGGGCCGCTTGGCCGGCCCATCTGCGTCGAAGGTCTCGGAGGCCAAGACGCTGACGCCGCCGATGCCGTCTCCCCCGGTGCGCGCGCCGTAGAGGATGACGAGGTTGCCCTCGCCCGAGGCGTGCGCCAGGTGCAGGTCCTCGTGCCGCAGGACGCCGACGCACAGCGCGTTGACCAGCGGGTTCCCGACATACGTCTTGTCGAACACCACCTCCCCGCCGATGTTCGGCAGGCCGAGACAGTTTCCGTATCCGCCGATGCCGGCGACAATCCCCGGCAGCACGCGGCGGGTGTCGTCGGCGGTCAGCGGCCCAAATCGCAGCGGGTCCATGACGGCGACCGGCCGCGCGCCCATCGCGAGGATGTCTCGGACGATGCCGCCGACGCCGGTTGCGGCGCCCTGGTAGGGCTCAACGTAGCTGGGGTGATTGTGCGATTCGACCTTGAACGTCACGGCGTAGCCCTGACCGATGTCGATGACGCCGGCGTTCTCGCCGATGCCGGCCAGCGTCTTGCCACGCGGCGTCTCCTGCGAAAGTTCCCCGAACTTGCTCAGGTGCACCTTGCTCGACTTGTACGAACAGTGCTCGCTCCACATGACCGAATACATGGCCAGTTCGGCCGAGGTTGGGCGGCGTCCGAGGATCTCGCGGACGCGCTCGTACTCGTCGACTTTGAGGCCCAGTTCGGCCCACGGCTGCTCGCGCTCCGGCGTCGACTCGGCATTGTGAACGGTGTCAACAGACGCGGGCTCGACCACGCATGGAGCCTATCTGTCAGCGCTTACAGCGCTCCACCGCCGTCATCGTGACCGTGCGCCAGAAGAGCTGTCGGGTCACCGCATCAACCCGCTTGCAGTCGTGTCCCAACGGCCGATGGCTCATGGGAGCGTCTCGTCGGACGGCCGGGCCGCCGTAGGCCAGACGCCACATTTCGTCGGGCCGGAGCGGTGGACCGAGAACCTTCGCACCGACCGAGTTGCTGAACGGCGTGACCTGATCTCGGTCACAATCGGTGTGCCGCTGGATGATGGCGCACCGCCCGGGATCGATCGAATCGATCTTCGGGAGGACCTCACGCGAACTCTGCCACTCGACGTCGGCTGTCCAGTTCCCGTCGATCGGCCGCAGGGCGGTCGTCGCGTTGAACCAGGTGTACGAGTAGGGGAAGATCACCGCGCTACTGGCCGTCGTGATCGCGAGAACAGCAACCACCACCGCCCACAATCCCGCTTCGGCGCGAGGCCGCCCCGACACCCCTACGCGACGCGCGAGGAGCCAGGCGCCCACGACGGCCAAGAGTGCGATCGCCGGGACGACAAACAGCATTTGGCGGATGCCTTGATAGAGCGTCGACCCCCCGGCAATGGCGACCCACGGCAGGAAGAATGCCTGGACGAGAATGACGGCGACACCAGCCATCAGACTGCCGTCGCCGACCCGCCGAGCCGCCGTCTGCAGTGCGCCGCGGAAGAACCACGCGATCGCGACCAGGGCCAAGATGCTGGTGACAACCGGCGTCTGCGCGCCGAACCAGAGGGGCAGGTAAGAGGACGGTGCGGGATTGGCCGGCATGAACTTTCCCGCCGTGAGCGTGGCACTGTTCCACGGAAAATTGCCGGACACCAGGACGCTTTGGTACAGCAGTACTGGCCGCAGGAACAGTTTGGGGTAGACGGCCACCAAAGCGAGGTACCCGACAAGGGACCCCCCGACGGCTGCGACCAGCCTGGCCTTCATCCGGGCCCGCCCGACGGAATCGTTGCGTCGCGTCCGCAGCCAAGACACCCCGAGGGCCGTGGCAACGCTCACCCCGATGCCGACGAGCATGGCCGGATGAACACCGGCCGCAACCCAGATGCCCAACGCCAGCGCGCCGCCGGCAACCAGGAAGGTCCGTCGCGTGGCGATCGACGGGCGGGTGAGGGCGACGCAGCCGAGCGTCGCCACCGCGTACCCGGACGCGACTGGAAGGTCCTTGATGTTGTACATGGCGTTGCCGATGTACACCGGGATCGCCGTGAGGAGGGCCGCCGCAACGACTCCCCAGCGCCACGACCGCAGGAGCAGTCGTGCCGTCGCAGCGACCGCGAGCATCCCCAACACGCCAAAACCGACGATGACGAGGTGCCGAACGGCGTAGGCGTCCGCGCTCTCGGAAACCGTCCCCCAGGTTTCGGTTCCGACAAGCACCCCCAGAACGTGCGCAACCAGAGCCACAACAGGGGCGTAGACGTAGCCGCCTTCCTGGGTCACCGTGTCGTTGACGACGTATTGGTCGTCGACGTACCAACCGTTTTCCAGGAAGCCCTGCAGCCGATGAACATGGCTTGGCTCGTCCAGCGTGACGCCGCCGTAGATGGCGCCGGCGATCATCAGAACGAGGTTCGCGGCAATGACGGCGACAGAGACGTTCAGAACCCAGGTGGGTATCCGCGGCGCGACGCCCGCGGGCTTCAGCGAGCGAGACACGGGGTCAGCCTACTGGGGGATCCTCGCTGCTTGCGCCCGACCGAGCAGTGGCCAGCACGGCGCGTCGCCGGCCGAGCGGGACCCTGTTCGCCAGATGGCTCAACGGCTGAACCGTCGCATTCAGCACGTTGACTGCGTCGTGCAGGTCGGGGACGGTTTCGTCCAGCGATCCGATCAGCGGGACTAGGCCCTCAAGCGTCGGGATGAGCTTCTGGATCGTGTCGCCGAGTGCGACAAGCTGCTCCAGCGTCCCGCCCGGCTGTAGGAGGCTCTCCAGAATGCCGTTCTCCTCCAGCAACTGATCGATGAGTCCGCCGGGCTCGAGGACGTGCTCGATGGCGCCCTCTTGGCTGAGCAGTCGATCGAGCGGCCCCTCCGGTGCAAGGAATCGGTACAGCGGGCCATTGTCGGCAGCAATGCGATCGATCGGCCCGCCCGGAGCGAGCAGCCGGAAGAACGGACCGTTGTTGGCCAGAAGAGGCAGCAGCGGGCCATCGTCGGCGAGCATCCGGTCCACGATGCCGCCGGGCGCCAACGCCTTTCCGAGCGGACGATCGGGCGAGGTGAGGTCCGCGACTGTGTTGCCGAGCGATACGAGGCCCCGTTCGTCAGCCAGGATCTCGTCGAGGCGTTCGAGCAGGCCGCCCGGCCCGGCGATCTGCCTCAGTCGCTCTCCGTAGCCGCCCTCGCGCAGAATCGGCCCGTCCGGCGAGGCCAGATATCCCAAGCCGAGAGCCGCGCGCGTCACCGCGACCGTCAGACGGGCTGGAAGCGTGACGGCGCCAACGATGTCCATGCGGCTCAGGTTATGGCGACGGCTACGCACTGTCACGGCACACCGCCAATCCGCGACGTTAAGGTTCAGCGCGTGGTCATCCTCCTTGCGCTGGCCTCTGCCGTCGGGTGGGGCGTCTCCGACTTCTACGGTGGCGTGTTCTCCAAGCGGCACGGCGCGTGGGTCACGACCGTGGCGGTGCAGCTTGGCGCCCTGGCAGGCACCGCTCTCGCCGTGCTCCTGCTCGGCGGCTCTCCGACTCATGCGGACTGGGCGTGGGGCGCGGCTGCGGGCTTGGGCGTCGGTGCCGGGACGGCCTTCCTGTACCGCGGCCTGTCCACCGGGCGCATGGGCGTGGTTGCACCGGTCTCGGCCGTGGGTGCGGCCTTGGTGCCCGTCGCCATAGGCGTCTCGATCGGTGAACGGCCCGGCCCGACGGCGGCGGCCGGGATCCTGATCGCGCTACCCGCCATCTGGCTGATCGCATCGACGGACGACAGCGTGGCGGAGGTGCTCGACGACGTGCGCCCGCAGGCATCGACCGGATTGCTCGACGGCGTCCTGGCCGGCATCGGCTTCGGTGCCGGGTTCGCCTGCATCGATCGCTTTCAGCCGGCGGCGGAACTGGCGCCGCTGCTGGCGACCCAGGTAGTCTCGCTGCTGCCGGTGATCGCCTTGGCGCTCTGGACGAAGCAGCCGTTCTGGCCGCGGCACCGGCCGGCGTGGATCGGGTTCATCCTGGGCCCGCTCGGCACCCTCGCCAACGCCTGCCTGTTGTGGGCGGTGCAAGCGGGCCTGTTGTCGGTCGTGTCGGTGCTGGTCGCGTTCTATCCGGCCGTGACCGTCGCGCTGGCGGCGGCCGTCCTGCGCGAACACATCCACAGAGCGCAAGCCGTGGGTCTCGGTCTGGCCGTTGCGGCGGTCTCCCTGATCAGCCTGGCGTGACGATCAGCCGGCAGCACCCGGGATGACGACGAGCTGGCGCTTCTTCGCCTCGGCCGCCGTCGTGGCGCCCCCGGTGAGCAACAAGCGTCGGACGTTGGCGCGGCGGTAGACGGCAGGTCGGGTCT
>DATLCL010000163.1:0-15659 GCA_035526415.1 Aeromicrobium sp. | reverse complement strand
CTGACGGACTGACCCGGCGCCATCGGGCCAATTCCGGACGGAGTTCCGGTCAAGATGACATCACCGGGAAGCAGCGTCATGAACGAGCTGACGTAGGCGATCAGCGTTGGCACATCGAACACCATGTCGGACGTCGGCTGGTCTTGGACGACTTCCCCATCGAGTTCGGTCGTCACCCGGCTCGACGTCGGGTCGAACTCCGTCTCAATCCACGGTCCAAGCGGACAGAAGGTGTCGAAGCCCTTTGACCTCGCCCACTGCCCGTCGGTCGCTTGGAGGTCGCGCGCCGTCACATCGTTGCCAACGGTGTAACCGAAGATGACCTTCGCGGCGTCGGCTGCCGCTATGTCTTTGCAGATGCGCCCGATCACCACGGCCAGCTCGCCCTCGTAGTCCACCCGGTCACTCGCCGACGGATACATGATGGCGTCGTCCGGCCCGACGACCGAGGTGTTCGGTTTGAGGAACACGAGCGGCTCCGATGGCACGGCCCCGTCCATCTCCGCTGCATGGCTCGCGTAGTTCTTGCCGATGCCGATCACCTTGCTGCGCGGGATGACCGGCGCCAGCAGGCGAACGTTGGCAAGCGGGATCTTCTGGCCGGTCAGTTCGAAGCCGGCGTACAGCGGATCGCCCTTGAGAACTGCGATCGTCTCGACGCCATCCTCTGCCCCCACAACGCCGAATCGGGGGTCGTCTCCGTCAGCAAATCTGGCTACGCGCACCCGACGAGGCTATCGACCGCCCAAGCGGCCCGGGCCGCGACGGTCCTCCGTCGCTCGATCCGCGCTTGGGTACCGTGGGCACATGTCCACGTTCGACCGCGCCACGCGCGTGCTGCTGTGGCTTCTGGGCGTCGCGTTCGTCGTCTCGGTGGTCCACTACGTCGACAACGTCGTGAACTATGCCGACTACCCGCAGCCCGATCCGGGTGGGCCGCCCGCGCCAACAGCCGTGGTGATCGCCGTCTCGTGGTTCATCTTCACCGCGGCCGGATTGAGCGGGCTCTGGCTCTGGTTCCGCCGGAGCATCGTCGGCGCGGCGCTGGCCTTCGCCAGCTACTCCGTCAGCGGGTTAGTCGGTGTCGGGCACTACACGGTCTCTGGGGCGACAGCCATGCCGTGGTGGCGCCAGACGCACGTCATCGTCGACATTCTCTGTGGCATCGCCGTGCTCGGCTTTGCGGTGTGGGCCCTCCTGCGTCGGCAGGCTCTCAAAGCCGCATAAATTCGTCTAGGCGGTCCCGTATCGACGCGTCCTGCGGGCGTACTCCTCCACCGCGGTCCAGAGGTGTGTCCGGTCCACGTCGGGCCACGGGACGTCGGTGAACACCAGCTCGGCATACGCCGACTGCCAGAGCAGGAAGTTGCTGATGCGCTGCTCCCCCGAGGTGCGCCAGAACAGGTCGACGTCCGGCAGGTCGGGCTCATCGAGGTAGCGGGCCAACGTCCGCTCGGTGACGCGGTCAGGGTCGACCCGGCCGGCCTTCGCGTCGCGGGCCAGGGCGGCGGCAGCGTCAGCGAGCTCGGCACGTCCGCCGTAGTTCACCGCCATCGTCAGCGTCATGACCTTGTTGTGCTTGGTCATCTCCTCGCCGATCTCCAGCTCCTTGATGACGCTGCGCCACAGCCGCGGCCGGCGGCCGGCCCAGCGGACCCGCACGCCCAACTCGTTCATTTGGTCTCGGCGGCGACGCAGGACATCGCGGTTGAAGCCCATCAGGAAACGGACCTCGTCTGGTGAGCGGCTCCAGTTCTCAGTCGAGAAGGCGTAGGCCGTCACGGCATCGATGCCGAGCTCGAGCGCACCCTCGACGACGTCGAACAGCGCCGCCTCACCGGCCGCGTGACCCGCCGTGCGTGGCAGCCCGCGAGCCTTGGCCCAGCGTCCGTTGCCGTCCATGACGATTGCCACGTGCCGTGGGATCTGCGCCTTCGGCAGCACCGGCGGCTTGGCGCCGCTGGCGTGTGGGGTGGGCGGACGCGGTTTCACCCGCTCATCCTCCCGCACCGCGCCCGTCTGCTCAGCCGCGGATGATGGCGAGCACCTCGTCGCGCACCCGCGCCATGGCGTCGGCGTCGGCGCCCTCGACGTTCAGGCGCAGCAACGGCTCGGTGTTGGACGGCCGCACATTGAACCACCAGGAGTCGGCCCCAGAACCGGCACTGACAGTGAGGCCGTCCATCCGGTCTTGCGGAAACTCCGCGTACACCCCCGCAATCTTCTCGATCACGGCCTGGACGTCGTCGACCCGCGAGTTGATCTCACCTGAGGCGACGTAGCGACTGAATTCGGCCATCAGCTGCGACAGCGGCCGGTCCTCCTCGCCCAAGGCTCCCAGGACATGTAGGGCAGCCAGCATTCCGGAGTCGGCGAGGTAGAAGTCGCGGAAGTAGAAGTGTCCTGAGTGCTCGCCGCCGAAGGCCGCTCCGGTCCGGGCCATCTCCGCCTTGATCAATGAGTGCCCCACGGGCGTCCGCACCGCAGTGCCGCCGCGTTCCGCGACGATCTCGGGAACCGCCTTGGAGGTGATGACGTTGTAGAGGATGGTGGCGCCGGGCTCCACCGCCAGGGCGCGCGTCGCGATCAACCCGGTGATGGCCGACGGAGCGACGACATCACCGTTCTCGTCGATGACAAAGCAACGGTCGGCATCCCCGTCGAAGGCCAAGCCGATGTCCGCGCCGTTCTCGCGCACGGCCGCCTGCAGGTCGACCAGGGTGGTGTGGTCCAGCGGGTTGGCCTCGTGGTTCGGGAACGTCCCGTCGAGCTCGAGATACAGCGGGATGACCTCGATGTCGTTGCCCGCGGCTCGCAATGCGTCGAACACCGGCGGCACCGTGTGCCCCGCCATCCCGTTGCCTGCGTCGATCGCGACCTTGAGCGGACGGCCGTGCACCGGCGCAATCCGCAGCAGCGTCTCGACATAGGTCGAGAGGAAGTCGAGCGATTCCAACCCGCCTGTCGGTTCATCCAACTCGCGGTCGATCAGCTCGCCCGCCGCCTCCGCCATGGCGCGCAGACCGGTGTCGATACCGATCGGGCGCGCACCAGCGCGACACATCTTCAGGCCGTTGTCGCCCGGCGGGTTGTGGCTGGCCGTGACCATGACGCCCGGCAGGTCGAGGACGCCAGACGCGCAGTAGAGCATGTCGGTGGATGCCAAAGCGATGTCCACGACGTCAGCACCGC
Organism: Aeromicrobium sp.; assembly: GCA_035526415.1. GTDB lineage: Bacteria > Actinomycetota > Actinomycetes > Propionibacteriales > Nocardioidaceae > Aeromicrobium. The sequence goes on along the minus strand of DATLCL010000163.1, from coordinate 12,467 downwards.
GCGACCTGATGCCGTCGGCAATGGCACCGGCGATTTCAGGCGACGACGTGCGCATGTCGCGACCGACGACGGCCTTGCTGGCACCCGTCTCGTCAACGAACGCTGCGCCAAGAGCACGCGCCAAAGTGGCGTCGAGTTGTTCCGGTGAGCGGCCACGGACGTCGTACGCCTTGACCACAGCCGCAAGGCGTGGATGCATGAGGAAACTCGCTAGATGTCGGGGTCAGAGGTCAGTGTCGGTTTTCACCAGTCGCAAGACCGGCGCTTCGCCCGGAGCCGGGGGAATCGGTCGGCCCGCTTCGCGCACGGCGTCCGCCAGCGCGAGAAGATCGTCATGAGTCGGTGACGGCGCCGCCAGATCTGGCGCGAGCCGCAGGATGCTCCACCCGCGCGGCGCCGACAGGCGTTCGGAGTGCGCGGTGCACAGGTCATAGGCATGCGGTTCGGCAAACGTGGCCAGTGGCCCGAGCACTGCCGTCTGGTCGGCGTACACATAGGTCAGGGTCGCTACGGCTGGCGAAGAACACGCGGCCCGCGTGCACCGACGAGAAGCTGCCACGGTTCTGAGCGTAACGCCCGGCCGGGCGTGCCCATCACCAACACTCCGCTTCGCCCGGTTACCGTTCCTGTGATGGATGCCAACGATGCTCACGAGCCGGAGCCGGTACATGCACCGTCGTCGCCACGGGTGCGGATGGCCCACCTTGACGGGGTCGTGACCGGTCCGCGACCGGGGCGGATGCGGGACCGGCGCGGACGAGGGTCGCGTGGCCCCCTTGCGTTGCCCGGACCGCTGTCGCCGCAGAGCGTGCCCGCCCATGTGAACCCGCGAGAGGACTTCGACGCCCTCGTCGGCGCCATCCTCGCCGCGATGGCCAAGCACTTCGACGCCGAGCCTGAACGGGTAGACGTCGTCACCGAGGAGGCTCCGCTGCTCCCGGACGGATGGACGGACGCCGTGCCGACCAGCGCACTGGTCAGTGGGCCGGACGCGGCTCGCATCGTGCTCTATCGGCTGCCGCTGACCAAGCGGTGCAACTCGCGCCAGGAGGTCGAAGACAGCACTTGGCAGGTCATCCTCGACCGGCTGGCCGAGGTCTGGGAGATGTCGCCGGACGACATCGATCCCCGCGGCTGAAAGCCGCACATGTGCACAGTGGCTGAAGCGGTGGCTTCGAGGCGGATCTTCGATCCGCACCTCAACCGCCGATCAACTACCCAACGAGGCGAACATCCGGCCCGAGCACCCGGACCGGCGCAGCCTCCAGCGGAATCGAGGCGATGCCCTCGTCCTTGTGGAAGGTCGCAGACCCGACGACGTTGCCCTGCGGCTCGACGACGACATAGGCCAACCGGTCCGAATCGGTGAGACCGGTCAGCGCCACCGTGGACGTCGTGCCTGCCGGAAGTTCGTGGCGCTCGGACCCGAGCTGCTTCATCTGCCGGTCGAAGCCCTTCAGCGTGACCCGTGCCTTCGCCTCGGGTGCCGAGAGAGTCAGTCGCGGCCGCGACGTTCCGCCGCCGAGATCGACAGGGACCAGGGCCGGGCCCGCCAGTTCGTGCGCACTGGTGATGTAGGCATAGTCGTCCTTGGCCTCGGCAACACGCACCACGGCGGCCACTGGCTGCTCGGACTGGACGCGGAGGGAGAGGCCGTCGGATCCCAGGCCCGCCGGCAGCGCCAGCGTCGTGACACGGCCGGCCGGGATCCGGACGGCCTCGAGACCGCGCGGCGAGAAAGTGCCGCGCCGCCCCAGCACCGACACCGACAGGCGCGACGTTGACGTGGACGGGTTGACCACCAGAAGTGTGCGGTTGCGCGCTCCGGCTGGCAGACCGGTCAAGACCTGATTGCGCCGCGGCGCGCGCGTCGGCGCGGGTACCTCGGAGCCACCAAAAACCCGGCGTGAACCGTCGAATGCCGTGACCGCGAATGCTCCCCGTCGCCGCTCTACTCGCACGGCGAGCTCCGGTTCACCAGCGGCCAGCTTGCTCACGTCAAGCGACTGCGTCTGCTGCGGCTTGATGACAATGCCCTTGGCTGCGACCGCCTCAATGGGCCCGTCGGCGCCCCACAGACTGATGTCAGCGACGGCGATGACATCGGACAGGTTGGTCAGCTCGAGCCGCGACTCGTGCTTCGCCCCCGACCCGAGGCCGACGAACCAGCTCTCGTCGACAGTGGGCGGGCAGCTGGCAACAATGAGGCCGCCGCCATCGGCTTCGACGGCCGTTGTGGTGAAGAACGCGGTGCCGCCGGACCCGCGGCCGAACTGCTGCACGACGGTGGACCGCTTAGTCTTCGTAAGACGCCATCGATCCGGTTTTTCCAGACTTCCGACGCTGCGTCCGCCGGGTATCCCCACAGCCTTCACGGCGCGGGCCGGAGTCATCTGGCCCGCCGCAACTCTGACGTCGCCAGGGCACGCGTACGCGGTGCGGCTGACGAGGACCGGGCGCGGATCGCGCGCACCTTCCCGTGCGTCGGGCAGGAAGAACGCCCCGACGATGAGCGCGATCGCCAACACCGGCGGTGTCGTCGCGCGAATGCGCATCCATGGCGTGCTCCGCGCCGCCCTGGCCCGACGCCTCACAGGTCATCACCTTCGTCGCCGAGTGTGGGCAGTGGGCGCCGACGGCGCACCGGTGCGGTGAGCAGCATCGCCACCAGCCAAGCCGAGATCATGCCGCCGCCGACCAGCCAGCGCCATGGCGAAGCTTCCGCCGACAGCTTGGCCGGCTTGCCCGGAAGCACCCAGACCCGCGACCGCGGACTGTCGCTGCCGGCCGGTCGAAGACCGGGCGCACCGTCGATGCGCCGGGCGATGCCGGGATCGACGTCGGGCGCGTAGATGGCACTGACACCGAGGTCGGACAAGCGCTCGACGTCCTCGGGCGCCGGTCGCGCGAGTAGCCGGGCCACCGTGGTTTGCAGCTCGTGCGCCCGATCCCGGCTCGGGGCCGCGGCTTCGAGGCCCAGGAAGGGACCTCCATCTACAACGACCCGCGCACCGGCGCCGCGCTCTACCGATCCAGTGACAACAAGTGTCGACCCGACATCGGCCGCGATGTATGCCGGGACCGTGCTCGGGACGTCATTGACCAGTGGATGATCAGTCCCGCGCACCAGCCACCAGGTACCGATCCCGACGGGCAGCAGGAGCACGGCCACGGCCAGTGTGGCCAGCGCCGCCCGCGGTAGCCCCATGACCTCCGGGACGGCGAGCATCACCGCGGTGAGCAGGCCGGCCACCCAAATGACCAGAGGGACGCCGACCCAAGCCGCAATCCGCGCCGGCCCGAACGGCGTCGTGAAGGCCATGGCGTTGCCCAGCACGGCTACGGAGAGACCGGCCAGGGCAACCACCCAACAGAGCAGCACGTTGTGCCGCGTCCGCCGCGGAACGATGGCAAGCGCCGCGACCACTGGCAGGGCGACGTTGAACCAGATCGGTGCCGCGCCGGGCCCTCCTCCCCGACCGAACAGCAGGTCGATCGCACTCGCGTGGGCTTCGATCGGGAATCCGGCCTCCCACCACATGCGGGCCGGATGCAGCACCCGTTGCACGAGCCACGGGCCGAGCAAGGCCGCAGAAGTCAGCACCGCGATGAGTGCGTCGCGCAGCACCCACCTCCGCTCGAGGAAAACGAACAAACCGAGCCCCAGCACGCACAGCAGGAACGCGATGGGCGCGAAGGCGGCGGCGACCGCAATCCAGATGCCCAGGCGCACACCCTTCTGCCAACCCGGATCGTCGGCGATCTGGATAGCGGTGTTCGCCACGATCGGCAGCACGACCAGCGCGACGACGGTCCCCAGCCGTCCCTCGGCGACGGCGCCGACGGCGACGATCGACAAGGCGTAGGAGACCGCCCACAGGATGCGTTGGGCCCGGTGCGTCGTGAGGCGCCGGCCGAGGCGGTGCGCAGAGAGGGCGGCCAGCGGAACCGCGAAGAGCATCAGGATGCTGACCACGATGCCGGGCACGACCCAGACCGGCGTCGCCGCGATCGCCAGCGGCACCAGGAAGACCGGTGGGATTCCCGTGCTGGGCAGCCCGACGGGGTGACTCCGTTCGACGATGGCACGCCACCAGTCGCCGGCTGAATCCGGTGCCGGCGGCAATGCCCCGCCGTGAAGGACCGCGGCGGCATCGGGTCCCGAGAACAGCCCGCGGCCGGCTACGACGGCCAGCGCACTGAGGGCCAGCGACGTGATGAGCCAGGGATGCCGGTAGACGAAGCTCGGCTGCTCCTCCGGCTGCTGGTCGAGCGGTGTGCCGTCGTCGAAGGCGGAGCGCCGCCCGGTGGTCTCCACCGATTCGGGCTTAACCATCGCGATGGTCGCCTCGACCACCGCGTCGAGGCCATGGCGGTAGGGAAGCCAAAACGGCGGAAAGAGATGCTTGAAGTCGGCGACATTCCGCCTGGCGATGGCGGCACGGGTTCGTCGTGCTTCGCGCAGCTCCAGCGGATGCGCATAGACCGAACGCAGTGCCAGCAGCTCATCGCTGGCCGATTCCGGGTCCTTGCCCAGAAGAAAACCGAAGAAGCGCAGAATTGAGCCCACGATCAGCCGCAGGTACTGCCACAGAAAGCGACGCCGCGACGTGTTCGCCAGCAGGGTGTAGAGCGCGGCTCGACGCGCTTCCCAGTGCGGGACGTCGCCGGCCGTCCGACGACGAGTACCACGCCACGTCGCCTCCGCGTGAAACGCCACGGCGCTCGGCGCCGTCCGCGTGCGGTGGCCGGCGCGGGCCACCCGCCAGCCGAAGTCGATGTCGTCGAAGAACATCGGAAGTGCCGGGTCGAATCCGCCGAGGTCATCCCACACGTCGCGCCGCACGAGCATGCCCGCTGAGCTGACGGCCAACACGTCACGCGGCCAGTCGTGTTGGCCGGCATCGGGCTCGCCGGTCTCGAGCCCGGTCTCGCGGGTCCCGGTGTTCGTGATCGAGACACCGACCTCGAGCAGGCGTTTCAGCGACGGCCATTCCCGCAACTTGGGCCCCACGACAGCGATGTCTTCGGCGGACGTGGCGACGTCGAGCAGTCCAGCGAGCGTCCCGGGCAGGACAGCGGCGTCGTCGTGGAGCAGCCAGATCCAGTCGGTGTGCGGCAACTGCTCGACGCCCATCCAGGCGGCTTCACCGAAGCCGGTTCCGGACGGTGCGAAGCTGATCCGCTCAGCGCCGAAGGCATCGCGGAGCAGGTCGGCGCTTCCGTCGCTCGACCCGACGTCAACGGCGCGCCATGCCGTCGGGGCGTAGAACATCGAGGAGAACGAGCCGAGCACCTTCGGCAACCATCGGGCACCGTTGTGAGCGACGACCACGGCTCCCACGGTTGGTGGGTTGTCCAGCCAGTGGTGCTCCTCTGGCGGCGCTTCGTCGTCGCGTAACTCGAACTCAGGCCAGTTCGGTCCGGCGAGCCCACCCTGCTCGATACTCACGCCCCGACCATAACGAGACGGGTGGCGCCGAGGCGCCTGACCCGGTTGCTCGGGCGAACCGGACGTGAGCCTGCGCGAAGGGCAGGCGCTCAGGCCTGCTTTTTGACCTTACGGCGCTCGCGTTCCGAGAGTCCTCCCCAGATTCCGAACCGCTCATCATGAGCCAGGGCGTACTCCAAGCATTCGGAGCGGACTTCACACGTCAGGCACACCTTCTTGGCCTCGCGCGTGGATCCGCCCTTCTCAGGGAAGAAGGCTTCGGGGTCCGTCTGAGCGCATAGTGCACGCTCTTGCCACATCAGCTCCTCGTCTGGGACGAGGGCCAAACCCGTATCGAATGACATGTTTGGAATTACACCGCCGTTATCTGGGTCACGTCAAGAGATTTGCCGAGATTTTTGTCTCATCGGGCGTGTCGGTGCTCGACTTGGGGCCCAGATTTCCCGACACTCGGCCCTCGCGCCGTTCCTGGCCACATCGGTGAAACGATGACGTCGTGGAGTTTCTCACGCACTGGTCCGGCGTCCGGCCGGGCGGCCCCGGGCGTCCCTTTGTCACGTACTACGACATCGCAACCGGCGAGCGGACCGAGCTCAGCGGCTCCACAACGGCCAACTGGGTCGCCAAAACAGCGAACCTGTTGGTCGACGAACTCGATGCCGAACCCGGAACCCGCATCGAGGTTGCACTGCCGACCCATTGGCTCCGCACGGTCTGGATCCTGGCGACCTGGGCTGCGGGCGGAACCATCGTGGACGCCGGCGGGGACGTCTTCGTGGCCGGCCCGGACTCCGTGGAGCATCACTCCCCCGCGCGCCACCGCCTCGCCTCGGCGCTCCTCCCGTTCGCCACACCGTTCCCGACTCCGCCGCCGGGCGTTATCGATCTCGGGGCGGTCCTGCCTGGCCAGCCTGACGCGTTCTTCCTCTTCGATGAGCCGACGGATGACGTGCAAGCCGTCGACGTCGTCGACTTTGCGCTCACCTACGGCCAGCTCATGGCTGGAGCTCCGCCATCGTCCGGCCGATCGCTCCTGACGCCCGGGACGCTGGCCCGAGACGTCACCGCCACCCTCGCCGCGGCCTTGGGCGGTGGATCAATCGTGCTGGTCAGGGGAGCATCAGCTGCCGATGTCGACCGGCTCGCCGGCCAGGAGCAAGCGCTGCTCGCCTGAAGCGATCCACTACACTCGCGGAGGCACAAAACGAAGGGGTCCGCACTCGATGAGCCTCGCCGATGAAGCGGCGCGCGCCGGTCTGCACAAGGTAGGCGCCCGACCCCCCTTCGGGACCTACGTGCGCCAAGTGTGGCGGCGCCGACAGTTCATCTACCACCTCGCCCGCTATCGCATCGAGGCGGACAACGGCCAGAACCGTTTCGGTATGGCCTGGATCCTGCTGAAGCCGATGATCGATGCGCTCGTCTACGGAGTGGTGTTCGGCTACTTCCTGATGCGCGGCAACATCCCCGATCACTACATCCTGTTCCTGGTCATCGGCGTATTCATGTTCGACTTCTTCTCCAGCTGTTTCACCGCGGGCGCGAAGTCGATCACCCGGAACCAGAATCTTGTCCAAAGCCTCAGCTTCCCGCGGATGGCGTTGCCGTTGGCTCTGGTGACGGAGATGTTCCTGGAATTCATACCGATGCTGGCCATCATCTTCAGCGCCGCTTTGCTGACGGGCCTGCGACCGACCAACGAGTGGCTGCTGATGATTCCGATCGTCATCCTGTTCACCATCTTCAACACCGGCGTCACGATGTTCACGGCTCGGCTGACCGTGCACTTCCGCGACCTGACGAACCTGCTGCCCTTCATGTCGCGGCTGCTGTTCTACACGTCGGGCATCTTCTACAGCATGGAACTGCGCTTCGGCGACAATCCGACGGCCGCGCGCATCATCGACCCACAGCCGATCCACGAATTTCTGAGCCTGGGCCGTTCGGTGTTCCTCGACGAGCCGGGGTTCCACGCCAAGCCGGAGTATTGGTTGTATGCCGCACTGTGGGCGACGGCGTCGATTGTCGTGGGCTCCCTGTTCTTCTGGGCTGCCGAGGAGCGGTATGGCCGAGCCGACTGAACCGACGAACGTCGACAGCCGGCCGCCAGCCGTGATCGTCGACGACGTCCACGTCGAGTACAAGGTGCTCGCGACCGGCAAGCGGGTGAAGCAATCAGAAGCCGGTCGGCGCCTGCTCCAGCGCGGACGCAAGACGCGGCGCGTCCATGCCCTCAAGGGTGTGTCGTTCGTCGCCCACGAGGGCGAGAGCATCGGCGTCATCGGAACGAACGGATCGGGCAAGTCAACCCTGATGCGGGCCATCGTCGGCCTGACGCCGACGACCAGCGGGTCGATCTACGCGTCAGCACGTCCGGCCATGCTGGGCGTCGGCGCCGCGCTGCTGCGCGATCTCTCTGGCGAACGCAACGTCATGCTGGGCGGCCTGGCCCTCGGCATGGGTGTCGACGAGATTGCCGAGCAGGCGGACAGCATCATCGATTTCGCCGGCATCCGCGACTTCATCCAGTACCCGATGCGGACGTACTCATCGGGCATGACGGCCCGGCTCAAGTTCGCCATCGCCACGGCCCGCACGCACGAGATCCTCATCGTCGACGAGGCGCTGGGGGTCGGGGACCGCGACTTCCGCAGGCGCAGCGAGGACCGGATCCGGGAGATCCGCGACGCTGCCGGAACAGTGTTCCTCGTGAGTCACTCAATGAAGTCGATCCGCGACACCTGCGACCGCGTCATCTGGATCCACAAGGGCGACCTCATGCTCGACGGCGACCCGAACGAGGTCATCGCGGCGTACGAAAACACCTAGGCTCCGGATCGACTAGCAGGTCTCCGCGAGGTCTTCGCTCTGGTTGGAGGACTTGGTGTCCTTCTTCGCCTCGGACTTCGGCTGCGGGACGCTCAGCTCGGCATCGAGGATGCCGCCGACCGGCTTGCCGTCGGCTTTGTCGATCGCTTGCCGGATGATCCGGCGAACCTTCTCGTAGTCCGGGTTGCCGGTATAGATCTTCGGCGGGACGAGCGAGACGGTCGAGATGTTCTGGGCACGGGCCTTCAGCGCGAGGTCCATGAACGAGCCGAGCTGCTGGGCCGGGATGTCCGTGGTGACCAGGTTGGTGCCGGATTCGGCGATGGCCTGCGCATTGAACAGAACCTTCTGCGGGCTCAGCTGGTGCAGCATCGCGCTCATCACGCACTTCTGGCGGCCCATACGCGACCAGTCGTCGTTGTTGACGCGGCTCCGCGCGTACCAGAGCGTCTGGTCGCCGTTGAGCTTCTGCTTGCCGGCCGGGATGTAGCCGCGGATGGGCGAGCCGATGCCGCCGATCGCCGTCTTCTCCTTGACATTGACCGTGACACCGCCGACCGCGTCGACCAGGCTGGAGAAGCCCTTGAGGTTGACCATGGCGTAGTAGTTGATGTCCAGGTCGGTGATGGCCTCGACTGCACTGATGGTCGCCTGCACACCCGCCGAACGGGTGTCGGACTCCGGGAACAAGTCCTTGTGGTTCGTCGCCCACGTGTTGACTGCGTTGAGTTCGCCTTCGCTCCAGGTGAAGCCGTGCGGAAAGTGCTTGGCCATGATCGAGCCCTCGGAGAAGGGCACCTTCTGCAGGTTGCGGGGCAAGCCGATGAGCACCGACTTGCCCGTTTCGGCGTTGATGCTGGCGACGGTGAGCGAGTCAGGCCGTAGGCCGTCCCGGCCCTTGCCGGAGTCACCGCCGAGCAGCAGCACGTTGTAGCGGCCTGCCTTCGGGCCGGAGACCGTGTTCGACACGAAGACCGTGTCGAGAACGCCGGTCTGGACGCTGACCAGGTGCGCCGCGAAGAACATCACGCTGCCGACGCCCAGACACAGCGCGCTGTTGAGGCCGGTCATCCAGAGCCGCTGTTTGCGCGCCAGCTGCAACGGGGCGCCCAAGCGCCAGGCGTCGAGGATGAGGGCGACCCAGGCGAGGGCAGCGGCCATAAGGATCCAGCGGCCCAATAGCAGCAGCTGTCCGTTGGCGGCCAGCCAGAAGATCACGGTGCGCGACGTCAGGGCGAGGACACCCAGAATTGCGCCCACGACCAAGAACCCGAGCCAGACCCGGATGGCGATTCGACCGATACGGCGATTGCCCATCAGGAGCTGGGCCGAGCCGGGCAGGAGGAGGGTGAACACGATCAGGCTCAACGCCCGGCGGAACTTGACCCGTTGCGATGCCCGCAACATCTGTGCTCGCGACGGGGCAAAGACGCCGGTGCGAGGTTCGCGCATCACGCCACTCTCGTGTTTCTCGTGGGACAGTTGGGGAAATCGATTCGATCGAACCACAAAACCCTCGACTGAAAGTCGAGGTTGAGGTTTGACACGCCGAGCGGCTCCTGGAGGCCAAAGGCCGCTAACGCCGAGGGACTCTCGCACGCGGCACCCCAACGCGCCGCGGTGTGTCAGACGTGGGCGGTTCGGCTACCGTCTGCTCCATGTCTGACGATCGGTCGAAAGGCGATTACGACTGGCTGTTCGACGCGAACGCCAAGACCGCGCCGCGCCCGAAATCGCCGACACCGCGGCCGTCTGCGCCGCCGACCGCCCACATCCCGTCCGGCGCGACGTCCCCTCCGCCGAGCTCGCCGGCGTCGACGCTGCCGCCACCGAGCCTGCCTCCACCCAAGAAGCCGGTCAAGGCCAAGAGCAGCAGCACGCGCAAGTTCCAGCTCCCCAAGTGGTGGCGTTTGTCGACGGGCGCGACGCTCGCCGCAATCCCAGTCGTCTGGATCATCTATCTCGCTGTCGTTCCCGTCATGGCCTGGTCGAGCGTGTCCACGCTGCAGGCGTGGCCGGACGGCAACCGGCCGGCCGAGCAGCCCGGGACGACGTACCTCGTCGTCGGCTCCGACAGCCGCAAGGGCCTGACCGAGGAACAGCAGAAGGACCTCAAGACCGGTAAAGAATCCGACATCGGCGGAGGCCGCACCGACACGATCATGATGCTGCACACCGGAGCCGGCAAGCCGACGCTCGTCTCGATTCCGCGAGACTCCATCGTCGCCATCCCGGGCTACTACACAACCAAGATCAACGCCGCATATGCCTTCGGCGGACCGGAACTCTTGGTCCAAACGCTCGAAGAGAGCACCGGCGTGCGGATCGACCGTTACGTCGAGATCGGCTTCGGTGGCGTTGTCAGCCTGGTCGACGCGGTCGGCGGCGTGGAAATCTGCCCAGAAGAGGACATGGACGACGACAAGGCGGGCCTCGACGTCAAGAAGGGCTGCCAGGAGGTCGATGGCAAGACGGCGCTCGGATACTCGCGCACCCGAAAGTTCGCCAGCGGTGACATCCAACGCGTCCAGAACCAGCGTGAAGTGATCGGCGGCCTCGGCCGCAAGCTGCGCTCGCCGATGACGGTCATCGACCCGATCCGGTACTTCCGCGTCGTCACCGGCGGGACATCGGCCATATCGGTCGATGACACCGCGAGCATTCCGGACATGGCTCGGTTCGCGCTTGCGCTCTCGGGCGCCATGGGCGCCAACGGGCGCAACTGCAATGTGCCGATCTCGGACCTCGCCGTGCACTGGGACGTCAACCGGGCGCCGGCGTTCTTCGAGCACATTCGAACCGACACAGCCGACGATCTCGATGACCTCTGCACGAAAGACGGTTTGCCGCCTTCCTAGGCGGATCCGGCATCAAATCCTTCATTTCCGACCAATGTCGCTATGCGCGGCGCTGGCATGACAGAATTCCGGCAATTATGCGTACCGACCCTCGATCGGTTCTGTTTGGACGCCCGCAGGCCAAAGCTCCCCATACCGCGGCGTCACGCGCTGCCGCACGCCGTCGAGCAGCGGGCGTGCTCGGTGCGCTCGGCTTGCTCTTCGCGTTGACGACGTCTGGCGCGTGGGCTGGGACCACGCCACAAGACAGCGGCGCGACGACATCGACGGAACAGACCCCCTCCGAGTCTCCTTCCCCGGATCCGACGCCGACAGCCGAGCCTTCTCCGTCGCCGAGCCCGACGGCTACTCCTCGGTCTGATGCCACGACCAACCCGCCGGCCGACTCCTCGGACGACGAGGGCAGCGACTCAGACGACGACTCGGACGAAGAAGACTCAGATGAGGACTCCGATGACGACGGGACGGAGGACGAGACTCCGCCCAGTGACGAGCCGACGCCGTCCGATCCCGACGATCCCACGACGGAAACGCCCCCAACGACCGGTACACCGGTCGCGTTCGACTCTTCCGGCAACCTGAAACCACAGCCGCTGATCGTCTCCGGCCTCCGCTTCACCGCCGCCGAGGCCGCCGCCGAGGACGCCGGAGAGCTCGACGCAGAGTTCGGCTTCGACGTCACCCCTGGATCATTGACCGTCGAGTTTGACGACCAGTCGGAATGCAGCGAATGCGACGTCGACTACTGGTCGTGGAACTTCGACGACGGCCAGACCTCGTCGGAACAGGACCCGAGCCACACCTATGCCGCGCCCGGGACGTATGCCGTCAGCCTTAAGGCGAAGTACATCTACTACCCCTTCAATGACAACCTGCGCAGCGTCGATCGCGTCGCGGCGGCGGACGACTCGAGCCCGAGCTGTGGTCCGCATTACGTCGAAGGCGACTATTACGACTACATCGTCTATTGCGACACCGAGACCCACTCGGTCACCATCGAAGCCCCACCGAACGCGTCATTCACAGCGGTGCCGCAGTCTGGCCCCACGCCGCTCACCGTTAGGTTCCAAGACACCTCCACCGGCGCCATCGACAGCCGGGAATGGACCTTCCGCGGTGCGTGCAGTGGGGCCGGTGCCAGGAACGAGCCCACCTTTACCCAGACCTTCACCACGGTCGGCGAATGCGTCGTCACGCTGCGCGTGAATGCGCCGCCGATCCCGGACCCCGGGCCATCCGGCGCACCCGGAATCGCCGCCTTCGACCCAAACTGCAACTGCAGCACTGCCAGCAAGACCATCACCATCACCAAACCACCGGTCGTGCCG
>DATLCL010000141.1:0-3028 GCA_035526415.1 Aeromicrobium sp. | reverse complement strand
CGCGGCCTCGGCCGTGGGGCTCGGCACTGCCGGCAGCTTCGCGGTCCTGGGCGGATCCACCGTTACGAACACAGGTCCGAGCGTCATCACCGGCGATCTCGGCGTCAGCCCGGGCACGTCGATCACTGGCTTCCCGCCTGGAATCGTCATCGGGACGATCCATGCAACCGACGCAGTCGCATTGCAGGCTCAGGCCGACGTCACCACCGCATACAACAACGTCGCCAATCAGCCTTGCGACACGGACCTGACCGGCCAGGACCTCGGCGGACTCACGTTGACCGCCGGCGTGTACTGCTTCTCGTCCACGGCTCAGTTGACGGGCACGCTGACGCTGAACGGCCAGAACGATCCCGATGCCGTGTTCATATTCCAGATCGGCAGCGCGCTGACGACGGCTTCCGCTAGCTCGGTGAGTTTCACCAACAGCGCGCAACAGTGCAACGTGTTCTGGCAGGTTGGGGCCTCGGCCACAATCGGCTCGGCGACCGCATTTGCTGGCAACATCCTGGCCCTGACCTCGATCACCATGACAACCGGGGCTTCGCTCGATGGCCGTGCACTGGCGCGTAATGGCGCAGTCACCCTCGATACGAACGTCATCACCCGAGCAACGTGTGATCAGGCTGGAAGCACCGAGTGCACGAGCACTCTGAACGGCGGCGTTTATGACGACATCGTGGTGCCCGACGGTGCCACGTGCACGCTGGTAGGGGTAGTCGTGATCGGCGACGTAACCGTCGGCACGCGCTCCACGCTGGTCACTTCGGCACAGACGCAGATCGGCGGAGACGTTACCGCGGTCGGTGCCAAATCAGTTCGCCTCATCAACACCGACGTCGCCGGCGACATCCTGCTCTCGTACACCCGCGGCAGCATCGTCATCGGGGCAGAGAACTGCTCCGTCGACCCTGTCGTTGGCGGCACCATCCGCCTCACCAACAACTACGGCACCGTCGCGGTGTGCGAGATGACGATCGGCGGGAACCTGATCGTCCGGAGCACCCACACGGCCGCCAGGCTGTTTCACAACAGCGTCGGCGGAAACCTCATCGTCGAGTACAACCAGAACGTCTACGGGCTGTGGATCAACCGCAACACCGTCGCCGGGTTCGTGCTCGTCCGGCGCAACACTTCGCGCTATCTGTTCGTGCGCCAGAACGTCGTCGTCGGCGACCTCCGGTGCCAGCGCAACTTCGTCGATCCCACGCACACCGACAACACGGTCGGCGGACTTCGAGTCGGCGAGTGCGTCGCTCCGGATTGAAACCGTGACAGCCGGGACGAGCGTGGAATGGGGTGGCCAATGGGGGTCGAACCCATAACCTTCGGATCCACAATCCGATGCTCTGCCGGTTGAGCTATGGCCACCGCGGGCGAGGAGATCCTCGCCCGCGATTATCGCAGGAAGTTCGCGCTAGGCTTTCGCGGTGAACATCCCGGGCTTCATCGCGCGCCAGTTCTATGTCTCGAAATCGCTGCGCAACACCGACTCCGGCTGGGAGCTCCAGGCCCAGAACCCGATGGGCGACGGCACACTCGTCGGCATCGGACACATGAAGGTCGACGGCAACGAGATTGCGCCCGAGAACGTGACGGCCAGCCGATCCGGCGAGCTGGAGCCGATCCGGGCCCAGGAGATCAGCAGGCAGCGGCCGGTGAGCGTCTTCAAGGGCGATCGAGTCACGCTCGCGGTGGCGGGCGAGCCACTCCCCGCGGGCGAGCACAAGCTCGAGGTCGAGCTCTTCGAGCTCAACATGGGGCGGCTGGCGTTCAGCATCGAAGACCGAATCGAATAGACGTTTGCGTCTGACGCAAGCAACGGCCAGCAACCGAGTCGTTGAGACCGCCATTGAGGCCGAATCCGGCGGAATGTTGCGCCGCACGCAAGGAGCGACCGAAATGGGTTCGGTGAGGGCCGGATGTCGGCGGTTACTTGCAGTGCATGCAACCCGGTCGACGGCCGTGACCTCGGTGCTGGATTTGCGCTGATAGCATCGAACTCGTGTTAGCCACTACGCGCTGGGTGCGTGTCCCACCCTTCGAGCGCGGTCTCACGCTTGGCGACTTCCTCGTCCCGATCCGGGTCGGCGAGCGCGCCACTTCGCGTCAGCGGCACCTGATCATGGTCCTCGCCGGGACGCTGCTCATCGTCCTCGGCGCGCGCATCAGCTTCTACGTGCCGCCGAACTTCGACGTGCCTGTGTCGCTTCAGACGTTCAGCGTCCTCTTCGGCGGCGCGCTGTTGGGCTTCCGCCGAGCCATCGGATCAGTGGTGCTGTACATCGCGCTCGGCCTCGTCGGGCTGCCCGTCTTTGCCTACAGCGCAACCACCGGCGACTACGCGTCCGGGATGGCCACGATCGCGAGCTACTCGAACGGCGCGCTCGTGCTCGGCGCAACGGGCGGATACATCATCGGCTTCCTGATGGCGGCCGGCCTCGTCGGGCGCCTTGCGGAGCTGGGTTGGGACCGCCACATCGGCGGCTCGATCGGGGCAATGATCCTGGGCAACGCCGTCATCTACCTCGTCGGCGTGCCATGGCTGATGGTTGCGCGCGGCTTTGACCTGCAGGTCGGACTTCAATACGGTTTGTGGCCGTTCGTCGTCGGCGACGCGATCAAGCTAGCGCTCGCGGCGGGTCTGTTGCCCGTCGGCTGGTGGGCCGTCCAGCGAGGCTCGAACGAACGCTGAGTCCTAGGTCACCTCGAACATGATGTGGTTCGACGCGTCGAGCAGATCCCGCGCTTCGTAGTCCGGCCGATGGATCGACGACAGTCGATCTTCACCCGCAGGCCCCAGGCGTACCGTTTTGAGGCCCGCCGTTCGCCCCGTGACGACGCCCGGCTGATCCCCGCCGATGTACCAGCCGTGCTCTGGGCTGAGCCCGTGCTCGGCCAGCACGTGGTCGATCAGGCCGGTCCCGGGTTTGGCACAAGCGCACGAGCCATCCTCCCCGTGCGGACAGGTTGCGATTATCAATCCGTCCATCCGGCGTCCCAATCCCTCTCGCAACGCACTCAGGCG
>DATLCL010000114.1:0-3966 GCA_035526415.1 Aeromicrobium sp. | reverse complement strand
CAGCGGGTCGGTATCGGTGACTTGCGCACCGTTCCGGTCACGCAGCAGCTCGATGACTTGGCCAGCCAGATTGGCGACGACGTTGGCTTCGGCAGGATCGAACGTGGCGGTCATCCCGCCGCGGCGGCGTGCCTTGAACGGCGTCATACGTCGGCCCGCTGCAAGGTCGCCCACAGGCCGTATTCGTGCATCGCCTGGACGTGGCGCTCCATCTGTTCGCGGCGTCCACTGGAGACGACGGCCTTACCCTCGTTGTGCACCGCGAGCATCAATTTCGTTGCCTTCTCCTCGGAATACCCGAAGTAGTTTCGAAAGACGTAGGCGACGTAGGACATGAGATTGACCGGGTCGTTCCAGACCACCGTGACCCACGGATTCTCCAGCTCGACGACGTCTTTGACGTCGGGCTGCTCGATCTCGACGGGGTTTGGGGCAGTCACGTCGCTATCATCGCGCGATTGTCGGACAACGCGACAGTCCGTCTAGTCGGAAGGGCCGCCGGAGCCGCCGCTCGAACCCTCGTCGCCGGGGTTCAGTGACTCCCAGATGTCCTTGCATTCCGGACAGACCGGAAAACGCTGGGGATCGCGGCTGGGCACCCACACCTTGCCGCACAGGGCGATGACCGGATTGCCCATGACCATGGCCTCGGTCAGCTGCTCAGCCGGCACGTAATGCGAGAACCGCTCGTGATCGCCGTCCTCCGTGCGCAGCTCGGTGCGCTCGTCGTGAACCGTCTGCGTGCCGCGTCCGCCGAAACCTGCCATGTCATCAGCGTAATTGAGTTCTGGCTAGTTCAAATCGGGATCGGCTGGGAAGGACGCCATCAGACGCAGGTCACCGGGCTGGCGCAGCAGGACGTCATGCCACAGGGTCTCCGGATGGGGTGAGCTCAGGTCTGACTCGATGGCATCGACGATGACCCAGGAGCCCTCGTCGATTTCGCCCTCGAGTTGGCCGACGCCCCAACCCGCGTAGCCGGCGAAAACCCGGAGGCCGGCAAACTGTCCCGACGCCGGCACCGGCCCATCGAGGTCGACGAGACCCACGCGGTCGGCCATCTGATGCCAGCCGTGCGGCACCAAACCGTCGTGGACGACCCCCAGCGCCAGCGCCGCATCGCTGCCGACCGGTCCGCCGTCAAAGAGCTGCGTCGGCGCGGTCACCGCGTCAGCCCAATGGGGAAGCACGTCGGCCACGGCGGCGTTCAGCGGACGGTTGACGATGACGCCCAGTGCGCCCTCGTCGCTGTGGTCAAGCATGAACACGACGCTGCGCCAGAACGACCCCACGCCGATCAGGGGCGTGGCAACCAAGAGCCGGCCGCGCAGCAACGCCATGAATCCATCATGCATCGCAGTCGGTGCTGCAAAGCCGGCATTGGCGTCAGTACTTGACGTCGCCTCCGCGCGGCGCCGCCTCCAGGAAGACGTGGCCAGGCTTGAGCGTCACCGGCTTGCCGGACGACTTCGCTGTGAAGGTCATCGTTCCGCCGAGGCCGCCCTTGCGCCAGGTCGCCTCCACGGCCGAGTCGCCACTGAAGATCACGGCGCGCCCGGAGCCCTCCAGCACGGTCTCGGGGACCGGGTTGCCGGCGGCGTCGTTGTAGCCAGCCTCCGCTACACGCGCGAAGATCACGACAAGCGTGTCCGCCTTGTACTCCTGGCCCGCCGCCGTACGGTTCTTCGTCAGACTCCACTTGCCGTTGGCGAACCGCCAGCCGGTCGTCGTTGCCGGCGAGAACGTGACGCTGGCGGACGTTGTCTTCTTGGTGACGTCCCCGGAAGCAGGGCCATCCCCGAAGCTGAAGTAGGGGTTGTTCGGAACCGGGCCGCGCTTGGCTGTCTCATTGAGCTTCTGGATGTCCCACAGCACGTGGTACGGCGCGCTCTTCGACGGGTCCTTGCTGTATCCGGGTGCACCCGCGTCATACGTGAAGAGCTGGGTTCCGGATTCTTTGATGTCGTCGAGCGTCTTCGGCGCACCACCGGACGCGACGATCGTGGCGCCCACGGGCTTGGCCAGGCCGATGTCGGTCGTCCGCGTGGACCGGACATGTCCGACCTTGGTCGGCAGCTTCGAGTAGTAGATCGCGGCGAGGCGCGTGATTCCGCCCTCCACGAGTTCCTCGATGGCCAGGTCGGCCTCGTTGACCCCGTATTGGGGTTGGCCACCGGCGGTGTTCTCGATTTTGACCAGGAAGGCCGGATTGTTCGGCGGCTGCTCCTGCGCCAACCCCGTCAGCGGCGACTTCCGGCCCTTAACTGGCTCCGGCGGTTCCTCGCCGCCCCCAATCCCGTTAGAGCACGCTGCGAGCAGAAGCACTGATGCCGCACTGGCGGCCACAAGACGCAATCGCATGCACAACAGCATGCCTCAACGGCCTTTGGCGACAGGCAACCACCCCCCGGCGGCGGGGCCACCTAGGATCGTCCTGTGAACGACGCACCGGCTCGACCAGAATCGCGGCCTCCTGCGGTCCTCCTCATCGTCACGGGCGCCCTGGGCTTGCTTGCGTCGCTCGTCCTTTCGGTCGACAAAGTCCAGCAATTGCAGGACAAAATCGCCGGCAAGGAGTCGGTGTTCGCCTGCGACTTCAGCGCATGGGTCAGCTGCAGCAGCGTGATGAGCTCGCAGCAGTCCGAGGCGTTCGGATTCCCGAACTCATTCATCGGTGTGACCGGGTTCGCGGTCGTCCTGACGCTGGGTGTCGTATGGCTCGCCGGTTCGCACGTGAAGGGCTGGAACTGGGGCGGGCTGCAGGCCGGCACCGTGTTCGGCATCGCCTTCGTCACCTGGCTGCAGGTCCAGAGCATCTACAAGATTGGCGCGCTCTGCCCATATTGCATGGTCGTGTGGGCGGTGATGATCCCGCTGTTCGTCGGGATCACCCGCCATTCGCTGCGCCTCGTTGCGCCCGAGGCGGGAATCACCCGGTTGGTCTCCAACTGGACTGTGCTGATCGTCGCGCTTTGGTATGTCGCCGTTGTCGCGGCCATCTGGTTCGAGTTCGGGACCAGGGTGTTGGGGTCATAAACGCCAACGCCCGGCCGTAAAGGCCGGGCGCGGACGTTCGTGGAGCTGCCGGGAGCCGTCGCCACCCCACAGGGGCGGCTCCTCCCGATTCCCGACTTGCACAAACCCAAACAAAGCAACGGCCGGCCCGATCAAGGGCCAGCCGTCACTTTGTGGAGCTGCCGGGAATCGAACCCGGGTCCTCTGGCGCAGAGTCAGGCCTTCTCCGGGTGCAGTCCAGTTGACGCTTTTCTCAGCCCCGGTGCTTCGTAGGACACGACACCGACGGGCTCAGTCACAGTTGAGTCCCGATCACGTCCTGCAACACAGCGTGATCAGCAAGTCCCCTTA
Source organism: Aeromicrobium sp. (assembly GCA_035526415.1). GTDB lineage: Bacteria > Actinomycetota > Actinomycetes > Propionibacteriales > Nocardioidaceae > Aeromicrobium. The sequence continues at coordinate 600 of DATLCL010000114.1, read as the reverse complement.
ATGAGACAGAGGATCCGGGACGGGGACGCTCCCGGCTCTGCCCTTCACCAGTCGCTGTCAGGCAGCGAGGGCGAAGTCAGTGCGCTTTGAATCGGCACTTATAGGTTTCCAAGGCACGTTTGAGAGATGACCTTGGATTCTCTACCCGCTTCTCCTGAATCGAACGACCAAAGTCGAAACCGATCAGCCCCTCTTGAGTTATCAACGTCGCCAGTCTAGCCGCGTTCGACAACCGGTTGACTTTGAGTTGAGTTCAGTTCATATTGTTGGAGTGACATCAGACTTTGGCGAACGAGGGCAGGCTGCACGGCAGCGCCTGTTGACCGCGGCAGTCGACGAGCTGGTCGAACAGGGCGACCTGGAAGTTGCCGCGGTGGCCCGCCGTGCCGGCACCAGCGTCGGGCTCCCCTACCGGTATTTCGGCAGCCGATCAGGCTTGCTCGGCGCAGTGCTGACCGACTTCTACGACCGGCTGGACGACGCGGTGATGGTGCGCAAGTTCCCGGGCGAACACTGGATGGATCGCGAACACGCCCGGCTCATCGCCTGGGTGAACTTTCTCTACGACGATCCACTGACTGCCATCGCGCTCGGGCGCGG
>DATLCL010000094.1:0-17040 GCA_035526415.1 Aeromicrobium sp. | reverse complement strand
GGCGTCCTCGATGGTGACGATGCGCTCGGCGGCGGGGATGAACGACGAAAGGACGTTCAAGAGAGTCGTCTTGCCTGTGCCCGTGCCGCCGGAGACCAGGATGTTGAGCTTGGCCTTCACGCAGCCGTCGAGGAACTCGGCGAGCGGGGCGGTCATCGACCCGAAGCCGATCAGATCTTTTACGGTGTACGGCCGATCGGAGAACTTCCGGATGGTCAGGGACGAGCCCTTGACAGCGAGCGGCGGAATGACCGCATTGACACGCGAGCCGTCGGGGAGCCGGGCATCGACGAGCGGCGAAGACTCATCGATGCGCCGACCCACCCGGGCCACGATCCGGTCGATGACGCGGCGGAGATGCTCTTCGTCCACGAAGCCCAAGGGCGTCAGGCTGATGACGCCGCCACGCTCCACATAGATCGTGTCGTGCCCGTTGACCATGATCTCGGTGACAGTGCCGTCTTCGAGCAGCCGTTGGACCGGGCCGAGCCCGAGCGCATCATCCTCGATCTCCCGGATGATGGTGGCGCGCTCATCGACCGACAGCACCAGATTCTGCGCGTCCACGATGCGGGCCAGCTCGGCCCGCATCAGGTCCTGAAGCATTGCCTCCGTCAGTCCTGGGTCGTTCATGCGCGTGCCGATCCGCTCGAGCAGGTCGGACATGATCTTCGCCTTGGCATCGGCGAGCGCGTCTCCGCGACGTGGCGGCGCAGACGTCGGCGTCGCGAAGCGGGACTCTCGCGCAGGCGCCGCGGCCACTGGCGGGGTCAGAGCCGAGGCCTCGACCGGCGGTGTGGTTGGCGGCGGAAGCGTGGCGGGGGTCGCCGAAGCGCTCGCATGTGGCACTGGCGGCGGCACCAAGCTGCCAGGCTGCCCGGCGCGCGCGCGGGCTTCCAACCGGTCACTCAGGCTCATGTGACAGCCCCCTTCTGGCGGCCAAGGTCGGCCACGGAACCCGTGAGGTCCTTGAACTGGCCCCGCACCGGATTGCGCTTGCGGGCGGAAACGACGAGTTCGCCGCGGTTGGCGGCCATGGAAACGCGGTCGGACGCGGGGACGACGGCGTCAATGGGGAGCCCGATGATCCGCTCGGCGTCGCGTTCCATCAATCCAGACCGGCGGTCGGTCCGATTCAGGACGACGTGTCGGCGCAGTGGTAGGAGGGAGAGCCGCGCCAGCACGTCAATCTCGCGGCGCACCGCCCGAAGCGTGGCCACGTCGAGCGCGGCGACAAAGACGACGTCTGTCGCCTCCTCCAAGCTGGCGAGCGTCTCCTCTTGGAGCCCGCCGGGGGTGTCGATGACGACGTACCGGAAGCTCGCGGAGTAGTGGTGGACCAGTTTGCGGATCTGGTCGCCGGTAACACGGCCGTTCTCCGACGGGTCTTCGGAGCCACACAACACATAGATGTTGGCCTCGTGTGGCACGAGCAAGGTTCGCAGCCGCATCGAATCGTCAGCACCGGACGCGAACGCGTCGGCGATCGTGTAGGCCGGCGCCAGGTCGAGCATCGTCGCGACGTCACCGAACTGGAGGTCGAGGTCGATGACGACGACCTCGCCCGGCGCCGACTCGGCGAGGAGCGCCGCAATGTTGACCGCCGTCGTCGTCTTGCCGACGCCGCCCTTCGGTGATGCCACAACGATCACTTGGTGGGGCTGTGGGCCGCCGCTGGCGCTGGCTGCCTTCGCATTTGCGGCCGGCTTGGCGACTGGAGCCGTCTCCGGGGCTGTGGCCGGCTTCGGAGCTGGGGTCCCCTTCGCGGCCTGGGGGCCGCGTTTGATCAGGCGGGCCAGGTCACGATCGTTGATGCGCTCACTGATCACGCTGTGGATGCCCGCCTTCTCTGCTCCGCGCATCAGCGCCCCGTTCGGCTCGGCCACCAGGATCACGGAGATTCCGGGGTAGTCGGCAATGATGACGCGGGCGTACTGAATCGCCCGATCCGTAGACATGCCCGATCCGACAAAGATGACTTCGGGCTGAAAGTCCGTCTCCGCGGGCTTGCCGGCGTGCCTGCCATGGATATTGTCCCGGTCGAGCGACACCACTCGGTGTCCGCCGAGCGCAGCGACCCGGTTCACCAGGCTGCGGTCGACGGCAACGAGCAGGACGTCGGTCATTGCACGACATCTCCTGGTTCGATGACCTTACGGCCGATCTTGGAACCGTCGCTTTGGCGCGTGAGCCAGACCTTGCCGAACTCCGAGGCGTTCACGACCTTGATCGCCGCCTCTGGCTCGATCGCGAGCCGCACCTGCATGACGCCAGTGGTAACCGGTGCAGCACCGGCAGCCGCGTCCGTTGGAATTCCGCCGTTCACGGCAAGCACGAGGACGCGGTTGGCAGCGAAGTTGGAGATGTAGCCGGTTGTCTTCGGCGTCTCGTAACTCGCGACCACACCCACGTGATCGCCGGGCAGCAATGCACCACCGAGGACGCGAGCCGAGTTGAGCTCGAGCGTGAGTTCTTGGAGTCCCTTCGGGACGTCGATCGTGGTGGAGCGGGACTCCGCAAGCGAGGCATCGAAGCGAGCCCCCACGAGAACCTCGCCTGGCACCAGAGTGGCGACGGTGACCTTGTTCCCCAAGTCCGTCACGGACGTCACGGCACCGTCGGGAACCGCGGCGCGGGGCAGCGTGACACGTTCGATCCTGCCGCCCAAGTCGCGTGCCTTGGTGCCGGCGGGCACCTTCTCGGTGACCCTCAGGACGGAGACGGTCTGGGTCCCCCGGAAGGCGCGATCTTGAGCGCCTTGGGTGTAGACCACGAGAGCACCGATTCCGGCGGCGGCCAACAGGACCGCCAAGATGGCGGCAACAGCACGCTTGTTCATCGTGCGCCTCCGTGGAGTTCGTGATCTTCCATTGGTTTGTCTGCCTTCAATCCAAGTGCATGTGCGCGTTTCGCGCGGTTGGTGGCCGCCCCGATTCAGGGAGAGGCGGCCACCACGCCGGCGATCAGAGGGTCAAGCCTGTGATCTTGGCCGTGATCTTGTCGCCGAGCAGCACGACGCCGGCAGCCACGACCGCGACGATGGCCGCAAGCAGCACGACGTACTCCGTGAACGACGCGCCACGCTCGTTGCGACGCGGGGCCTCCACCGTGGCCAAGGCTCCGGTCACGTACGCGTAGATGTAGAGGGGAGTGAACATTTCTCTCACTCCTTCGACTACAACGTCAGGCCGTTGAGCTTGGCCGTGATCTTGCTACCAAGCAGAACGACACCAGCCGCGACGACCGCCACGATGGCGGCCAGAAGTACGACGTACTCCGTGAAGGACGCGCCACGCTCGTTGCGACGCGGTACCTCAGCCGTGGCCAGAGCTCCGGTCACGTACGAGTAGATGTAAAGCGGTGCGAACATATTTCTCACTCCTTGTGTGATCCGTCGCACGTCGCGACGTCTGTTGCACCACTAAGTCCATCCACCGTGGCCGGGTTACGCCAGGCTGAGCTTCGATACCGCTTCGATACCGCTTCGATACCGCTTCGAGATCTTCAGATGTCCGTAGTGGTCCTCACCTAGTTCGACTGGACTAAAGAACCTGCTCCAGCGGTCAGATCAGTTCGGATCTATTTGACCAGTGGACGGAACGAACGCCGCTGGTTTCAATTCGGTGACTTGGCGCGCAGCGGCGTCACCTATCGACTTGCGCTCCGTTTGATGCGACAGGAGGCAAGCGTGGCCAATCGGCGTCGGAGTGAGCACGGAGCGGCCTTCGTCGAGTTCATTCTCGTCGTGCCGTTCCTGATGATGTTCCTTTACATGATCATCGCCTACGGCGTCATGTTCAGCTTCCGGCAGACGATGAGCCAAGCAGCCGTTGAAGGCGCGCGGGCCGCCGCGGTCGCACCCTCGAATCTGACCTACACGCAACGTCGCGACCGGGCGCTGGTGGCGATTAACCAATCGTTCCAAGGCCAGATCGGCGGGACACTGACGTGCGGGGCGACCCTGACCTGCACCATCCCAACGGTCCCAGTGACGTGCGGTGACGCCACGCAGTGCATCTCCGTCAATGTGCAGTACCCCTACCGCACGAATCCGCGGGTCGCAGTACCGCAGTTCTTTGGCGTATCGCTCCCCGCGACGCTGTCCTACACCGCCAGCGCAAGGATCGATTGATGAACCGCCGCGACGAGCGCGGAGCCATCTTCCCCATGACCGTCTTGTTTATGGGGGTCATCGTCCTGATCGCCTCCCTCGTCATCGACGTCGGCGGCGACCGCCTCGTCCGCCGCGACATGCAGTCAATGGCCGACGTCATCGCCCTTGACGTCGTGCGGCAACTGGATGGACGCACAGCCGCCGCCTACGCCGGATACGACGCCGCTGGTCCCTCCACTGCCCTGCTGGCCACGGCCAAGAACGAAAGCCTGGCCCGGCAAGACAGCAACCTTGCCGACCCTGACACGGTGGGCGTTCGGCTTGCGGTCGCCGACAAGAATTCCGGGGCCTTCGTCCGGTGGGCCAGCGCGGGCGACATTCCCAACGCAGTACGCGTCTGGACGACCGGCAGCTCTGCCTTCCGATTCCTGCCGTCCACAACCCGACGCACGAACCTGGAGCGATCAGCGCTCGCCGTGATGGGACGGCCGATCGCGTGCATCTCGGCCGGCGCCACGCTCGCCGACCTGACTCCGCAAGGGAAACTCGACACGCTGCTCGGGCGCCTGTTGGGTGTCGACCGACTGACGGTGCTTGACCCGGCGGGAGTGGCGGCCCTGGGGGTGCAGGTTCCCCTGCTCGACCTGGCCGCCAAACTCGGCGTGGGGTCCGTCGACGAGCTCGCGACCGTCGAGACATCCGCACAGGGTTTCATCCTGGCCATGTCCGAGGTGCTTTCCAGCAACGGGAATGCTGCCAGCGTCAGCCTGTTCAGTTCGATCGTCACGCACCTGCCGAACAACACCAGCCTGGATGTCGGCGAGATCCTCAGCCTGGACACCGGGAACGGCAGAGCCGCCGGACTCGGCATCAACGCATTCAGCCTGCTCCAGTCCGTGATCATGGTGTCGAACAAGGAGAACTTCGTCAGCATCGGCCAATCGGTGTCTTCTCAACCGGAATGGCCAACCAATGTTCCCGGTTTCCCCCAAGCCAGTATCCAGGCGAAGATGATCGAGGCTCCGCAGAGCGCATGCGGACCCGTCGGAACGACTGCACGCTCCGCGCAGATTCAGGTCAAAATCCGCGGTGATCTCACAGCGCTGGGTGGACTGGTGGCATCGGCGGAGATCGACCCCCTCTTCATGACGGTCGCCGACGGCTCGGGGACCATTACCAATATCACCTGCTCCGGCGGCGTTCGGACCGTTTCCGTCCTCGCCAACACTTCTGTCGGCACGGTCGGGGTCAATCTTCTGACGGAGCTGCTGCTCAAGCTCACCCGCCTGAAGGTTGGGGCGCCCGATCCGGCCGCCAAGCCCGACGGCGCCGCCATCGGGAGCACCTCGTCACAAGCGATGAACTTCACGTTCCCCGAGGGGAGCGGCCTGCCGCCGGCCCAGACAGCCGGGACTGCATTTGGCAATCTGGGCTTGTCCAGCATCACGCCGATCAAGATCGATGTAACTGGCCTGCCCGTCGGCGGCCTGCTGGACAGCATCGTGAAGCCACTGCTCAACGTCATCGATCCGTTGGTCAGCACCTACCTCAGTGCGACGCTGACCAGCCTCGGCGTCAATCTCGGGACCGTGAGGATTCAGCCCAGCGGTCGGCCCTCCTGCAACGAGCCCTTCCTACGAGACTAGAGGGGGCTCACCTGACCACGACGGGCCCCAAGACGGCCCCGAGCAGCATCCATGGACCCAGCGCGAAAGCGTCGTCGCGGCCGCGCATCTTGAGGGCAATACCGACCAAGCCGCCGATGAGGATGCCGAGATACAGGCCGACGGGCGCCGCCCAGTCACCCGCGGTGCCGAGGACCAGGCCCAACGGCGCGGCGAACCGAACGTCACCGAACCCGAAGCCGCCCGCTTTCCAGAGTTCGCCGACCCACCAGAACACCCAGAACACGCCGAAAGCGATGAGACTGGCGATGATCGCGCGCAGCACGATGCTCGCTTCGCCGGCCAACCACGCCTCGACCGCAATGGCTATCAGCGTCGCCGCGTACAGGGGCCAGACGATTCGCGTCGGCAGGAGATTCGTTCGCCCGTCGATATACGCCAGCCAGATGCCCACACCACACACGACAGTCCACGCCGGGAGCAGCATGGCCGGCACGGCGCTGGAGACGATCGTCACCAGCACGACTGCACCGAGCGCTAGCCACCAGCTCAGTCGCGGCGCCCGCGCCAGCTCGTGATAGCTCGGCGTTTCCGGCCCAGCGTCCCCCGACGGTGGAAGCAGCCGGATGACGTAGGGACCGGCCGATCCCAACGCGCCTGCACTCAGTGCCGCCAGCGCCCAACTACCCATGGCCATTCGCGCAGGCTAGCGAGCGGGGCGTGTCACTGCGTGATGCGGAACGCGTCGAAAACGCCATCGATGTTACGGACGGCCGACATGACGTGGTCGAGGTGCTTTGCGTCGCCCATCTCAAAGGTGAAGCGAGAGCGCGCGACGCGGTCTCCGCCGGTCGTCACCGACGCCGACAGGATGTTCACGTGCTGGTCGGAGATGACCCTCGTGATGTCGCTCAGCAGACGCGGCCGGTCAAGCGCCTCGACCTGGATCGCGACGAGGAATGTGCTCTTCGCCGTCGGCGCCCAGTGCACCTTGACGATCCGCTCGGGCTGGTCCAGCAGCGCCTCGAAGTTCACGCAATCGGTCCGGTGGACGGAGACGCCCGACGCCCGCGTCACGAAGCCGCTGATCTCGTCGCCGGGCACCGGCGTGCAGCAGCGGGCCAGCTTGGCGAGCACATCGCCGGTCACGCCCTCGATGACCACGCCCGAGTCCGGACTAGGAGCACGATGCCGACGACTGCGCGTTCCGACCGTTGCCTCGGCGAGGTCATCCTCGGCACTGTCGCGTCCACCGGCGAGAGCAATGACCCGCTCCACGACGTTCTGTGAACCGACGTTGCCTTCCCCGACCGCGGCGTACAGCGCGGACACGTCCGCGAGATGGAGATCCTTCGCGACCTGGTCGAGAGTGTCGTGCTTCATCAGCCGGTGCAGCGGCAGGTTCTCCTTGCGCAACTGCTTGGCGAGGATGTCCCGGCCATGGTCGATGGCCTCTTCGCGCCGTTCCTTCGTGAACCAGGCCCGGATCTTGTTGCGGGCTCGAGGGCTCTTGACGATGTCGAGCCAGTCGCGGCTGGGCCCGGCATCCGGCGACTTCGAGGTGAAGATCTCGACAACGTCGCCCGTCTGCAGCTCTGACTCCAGCGACACCAGCCGGCCGTTGACGCGCGCGCCGATGCAGGCGTGCCCGACCTCGGTGTGGACGGCATACGCGAAGTCGATCGGCGATGCCTTCTCCGGCAGATGGATAACGTCGCCGCGCGGCGTGTATGCGTAGACGCCGGCGCTCTTCATATCGAAGCGCAGGGACTCCAGGAAGTCACCGGAGTCCGAGGTCTCCGACTGCCAGTCGATGAGCTCGCGCAGCCAGGCCATGTCCTCGGTCTGCGGCGCACGGCCGCCTGTCCGCCCGGCCACGCCGTCTTCCTTGTACTTCCAGTGCGCCGCGACGCCGTACTCAGCCCGTCGGTGTTGCGCGAACGTCCGGATCTGCATCTCCACGGCCTTGCCCTGCGGGCCGATCACCGTGGTGTGCAGCGACTGGTACATGTTGAACTTCGGCAGCGAGATGTAGTCCTTGAAGCGCCCGGGGATCGGGTTCCACCGCGCGTGTAGGACGCCGAGAACGCCGTAGCAGTCGGCGACCGAGTCGACCAGGATGCGGACGCCGACGAGGTCGAAGATGTCGGTGAAGTCGTGACCGCGCACGAGCATCTTCTGGTAGATCGAGTAGTAGTGCTTCGGCCGGCCGGTGACCGTCGCCTTGACCTTGGCGTGCCGCAGGTCCGACTCGACGTCCTTGATGACGCGCTCGAGGAACTGCTCTCGCGACGGAGCGCGATCGGCGACGAGGCGGACGATCTCGTCGTAGACCTTGGGGTGCAGCGTGGCGAACGCGAGGTCCTCCAGCTCCCACTTGATCGTGTTCATGCCGAGGCGGTGGGCGAGCGGCGCGAAGATCTCGAGCGTCTCAGTGGCGATGCGTTCCTGCTTGTCATGCCGCAGGTAGCGCAGCGTGCGCATGTTGTGCAGTCGGTCGGCCAACTTGATGACGAGGACCCGGATGTCGCGGCTCATCGCGACGACCATCTTGCGGATGGTCTCCGACTGCGCGGATTCGCCGTACTTGACCTTGTCCAGCTTGGTCACGCCGTCGACGAGCTGGACGACCTCTTCACCGAAGTCGTCGCGGAGCTGGTCGAGCGTGTACTCGGTGTCCTCGACGGTGTCGTGCAGCAGGGCGGCGATGAGTACCGGCGCCGGCATGCCCAACTCGGCGAGGATCGTCGCCACCGCCAACGGGTGGGTGATGTAGGGGTCACCGCTCTTGCGCAACTGCCCCTCGTGCATCTGCTCGGCCACGCTGTACGCGCGCGCGATCGCCTCGGCGTCGCTCTTGGGGTGACCTTCGCGGAAGATGCGCAGGAGCGGATCGAGAACGGGGTTGGCCGACGAACCCCGGCCAATGCGGGCCAGGCGGCTGCGCACGCGCGCAGAAGCAGGTGCCGAATCGCCGCTGGGCGCGCCTTCCGCTTGCGCGGGCGCTTCTGTCGATTCGGCCGGACCTACGTCAACGCGGTCAGCCATGCCACCTCCTCGATCCATCGTAGTCGGGGATGGCTGGAAAGCGGCTGGTCAGAGGCGCTCAGACGACCTGGCCGAGCAGGGTCGCCGCCGTGCCGAGCACGAGAAGCACGACCAGGAGGAGCGCAACGAAGCGCGCGCGATGCTGACTCACAGCGACCTCATCCCACGAACGACAGCTTGCACACGTCTTTGGCGTGGGTCGAGATCTTCTTGCTGGCCTTGGCCACCTCGGGGCTGTCCAGCTTCTGGAACGTCGCCGGTAGGCCGCGCAGCTTCTCCTGATCGACGCCTTCCGGCACCTCTCCGCGCTGGAGTGACGCGAGTTCCTTGGGGCCGACGCCGGCGTCCTTGAGGGCCTTCTCGATGTTCGTGATCGCCTTGTCGTACGTCTCCCAGGCGTCCTTGACGTCGCCGGGCGCCTCGTCGGCGAGCTTGTGAGTGACCTTGAAGACGTCCTGGAGCTGCTCGGCGCCGTTGGTCTTCAGCGACTCCAGCGACGGCTTGGCGGCCTCGAGGTCCTTGCAGTAGTCGCTGTCGGGACCATCCCCACCCGAGCAAGCGGACAGAACGGCGAGCAGGAAAGCCGACGCCACCACTGCGAGAGGCCTGTTGAAGAACATGGGCCCCAGCATCCCACGGCGAGGACGGTGTTTCAGGGCTAACCCTTGTTCCGCTTGGCGCGCGTCGAACGCGTGGGTTGATTGCGCTTTGCAGACCCGGACGCAACGACCGGCCGTACTGGAGCGGCCGCGACGACGGGTTCGGTCCTGGCCTCGCTGTTCGTCTCGGCCTGTACACGCTTGCCCGACACCCGCGCGGTGTGCGCCTTGATGGCTGGCTCCCGCTCCTTCAGCTGGACCGCCAGCGGCGTGGCGATGCAGATCGACGAGTACGTACCCGCAGCCATGCCGACGAACAGGGCGAGTGCCAGGTCCTTCAGTGGGCCGGTGCCCAGCACCATGACTCCGACGATCAGCAGCGCGGCCACCGGGAGCAGCGCAGTCACCGAAGTGTTGATCGAGCGCACCAGCGTCTGGTTGACCGCCAGGTTCGCGCGTTCGGCGTACGTCCGGGTCGTCGACCGGAGGATCGACTTCGTGTTCTCGCGCACCTTGTCGAAGACAACGACGGTGTCGTACAGCGAGTAGCCGAGGATCGTCAGCAAGCCGGTGACTGTCGCCGGGGTGACCTCGAACCCCGACCACGCATACACACCGGCGGTGATGATCAGGTCGTGCGCAAGGGCGACCAGGGCCGCCGCCGACATTCGCCATTCCCGGAAATAGCCCCAGATGAAGAGCACGACGATGACGAGGAACACGAGGAGGCCGGTCAGCGCCTTGGTCGCCACCTGTTTGCCCCAGGACGGGCCGATCAGGTCCTGGCTCACCTCGCTCGCACCGGCCTTGGTCAGCGCCGTTTCGACCTGAGTGGCCTCCGCCTGCCTCAGTGGCGAGGTCTGGATGCGAATCATCTGGTTGCCGGAGGTGTTGACGATCGGGTCGCCAGCGGCCGGGACGCTGGCGGCCGCCTCCGTCATCGCGTCGACGGCTGCCGTGTCAGCCCTCTGCACCTGTGCGGTGAACTCGACGCCACCCTTGAACTCGATGCCGAAGTGGAATCCGCGCAGGACGAAGCCAGCAGTTGCGAGCACCAGAATCACGCCGGACAGGGCGTACCAGAGCCTGCGATGCCCGACGAAGTCGAAGGAGATGCGTCCGGAGTAGAGGTGCTGGCCGAATTCGCTCAGGCGTCCCATCAATCCCCCTCGACCGTCGCCGGCTTGGCGACGGTGCTTCGCCCGATTTCGCTGACCTTCCGGCCGGAGATGCCCAGGTGGGCTGCGTCGAGGCCAGACAGCTTGTGACCCTCACCGAAGAACTTGGTGCGGGCCAACAGCGTGACCACCGGCTTGGTAAACGCGAAGACGACGAGGATGTCGATCAGCGTCGTCAGACCGAGGGCGAAAGCGAAGCCGCGCACGACGCCGATCGCGAAGATGTACAGGATCAGGGCGGCGAGGATCGACACCGCGTCCGCCGCCAGGATCGTGTTCCGGGCGCGCTCCCAGCCGGCCTCCACCGCCAGGCGCAGCGACTTGCCATCGCGGACCTCGTCACGCAGCCGTTCGAAGAAGACGATGAACGAGTCGGCCGTGATACCGATCGCCACGATCAGACCGGCAATGCCGGGCAGGGTCAGCGTGAACCCGACGCCTTCGCCCAGCAGGAGAACGAACAGGTACGTCAGCAGCGCAGCGATCATCAACGATCCGACGGCTACCAATGCCAGGCCGCGGTAATACATGAGTAGGTAGAGCACGACGACGGCCAGACCGATCGCCCCGGCCACGAGGCCAGCCCGCATCTGCGTGCCGGCCAGTGTCGGACCCTCGTAGGAGCTGCCGTTGAGTTCGAACGTCAAGGGCAGTGCGCCGTACTTGAGCTGGTTCGCGAGCGCCCGCGCCGAGACCGCGGTGAAGTCGCCTTGGATCTGGGATGCGCCGTCGACGATGTGGGCCTGCATTGTCGGCGCGCTCAATACCTCGCCGTCGAGGACGATCGCGAACCGGCTCTTCTGCTCCTGGCCGGCCTGCGTCTGCGCGTACAGTGCGGCGCTGGCCTTGTCGAACGCCTTGCGGCCCTCGCCCTTGAGCTGGATGGCGACGACCCACTCGACCGAGTTCTGCGGCACGGTTGGCGTCGCCGACTTCACGTCGGTGCCCGGGATGATCATCGGGCTGAGGATCATGACCTCACGCGTCCTGGGGTCGCACGTCACCAGCGGCAGGTCGGCCCGGTCATTGTTGGGCAGCGACTTCCTGGTGCAGGCGAAGCCCTTGGCCTGCTGGGCCAAGGCACCAAGGGCCGCCGTGAATTCCTTCGGCTGCGACGCCAGCGTCTGGAGGCCCACGGTCTCGGACTGGATCAACTCGTCCAGCGAAAGCTTCGACCAGTCGGCCTTCGCCACGGTCTTCTCGAGTTCAGCAGACTTCGCCGCTGAGATGGGCTTCGCCGAACTGCCCAGCGACGCCCACAGCAGCCGGAAGCGCAACTGCGCCGTCCGGCCGACCTGATCGGCAATCGCCTGTTGGCTCTGCCCGGGAATCTCGATGACGATCTGGTCGCCACCCTGCGTCGAGACCTCGGCTTCCGAGACGCCGGTCGCATTGACGCGCTGGTCGATGATCGACCGCGCTTCCTGCAGTTTCTCCGGGTCAGGCGTGTTGCCTCGGTCGTTCTTGGCCTGCAGCGTGATGCGGGTGCCGCCTTCGAGATCCAGGCCGAGTTTGGGGGCCCAGACCGAGTCCACGCCTGGTTTGGCACTGAGGTCGAGTCCCACCAGCAGCCCGGCGAGTCCGAGGACTAACGCCAGGAAGATCAGCAGGGTGCGGCGCGGCTTGGGGATGGTCCGCCGCGTCGTGGGTGGAGGCACGGCGTGCAGTCTAGGAGATCGCTCCTACTCCAACGTCAGTTGCCCAGCTTCGGCGCTGCTGCCCCGCGGCGGCGTGAGTCCGAGATGCAGCCACGCCGCTGGTGTGGCGACCCGGCCGCGTGAGGTTCGTGCGAGGAATCCAGACCGGACGAGGAAGGGCTCGGCCAGCTCTTCGACCGTCTCGCGCTCCTCGCCGACGGCGACCGCCAGCGTGGAGATGCCCACCGGTCCCCCGCCGAACGATCCGCACAGCGCTTGCAGGACCGACTGGTCGAGGCGGTCGAGGCCGAGTTCGTCGACTTCGTACAGCGCGAGCGCAGCCGCCGCCGTCTCGACGTCGACGAGGCCGTCCGCGCGCACCTCGGCGTAGTCACGAACGCGACGAAGGAGGCGGTTGGCGATGCGCGGAGTACCCCGCGACCGCCCAGCGATCTCGCGTCCGCCGTCGTCGGTGACCTCGATCGACAGCAGACCGGCCGAACGGTCGACGATCCGGTGCAACTCGTCGGTCTCGTAGTAGTCGAGCAGGGCGGTGAACCCGAAACGGTCGCGCAGGGGGCTGGGCAGCAACCCGGTGCGTGTGGTGGCGCCGACGACGGTGAACGGCGGGATCTCCAACGGGATCGCTGTGGCACCGGGTCCCTTGCCGACCACAACGTCGACCCGGAAATCCTCCATGGCCATGTAGAGCAGCTCTTCGGCCGGCCGGGACATCCGGTGGATCTCGTCGATGAACAGGACGTCGCCCTCATTGACGCCGGAAAGGATCGCGGCGAGGTCGCCGGCGTGCTGGATCGCCGGGCCGCTGGTGATGCGCAGGGGCGCCGCGAGCTGAGCCGCGATGATCATGGCCAGCGTCGTCTTGCCCAGGCCGGGGGGGCCGGAGAGCAGAACGTGGTCTGGCGTGCGGCCACGCGCCACGGCGGCTTCGAGCATCAGGGCGAGCTGTTCCCGGACGCGTTCCTGACCGATCAGCTCGGTGAGGGTGCGGGGCCGGAGGGCCGCCTCGAAGGCGCGCTCCTCCGGGGTGGCATCGGCCGTTACCGTTTGGGCCTGGGGGTACCTCCCGCTTGTGGGGGACACGGCCTCGAATTCGTCAGACAACACTCCCCCTACGTCCGCGCCAATGATTGAAGGGCCGAGCGCAGCAGCGTCGGGACGTCCGCGCCGGACTCTGCCTCCGGAGTGACCGCCTCGGCGGCGGCATCAGCGTCGCGCGCAGACCAACCCAGCCCCTGAAGGGCTTCGCGGACCTGGTCGCGCCAAGCTCCCGCGGCCGGTGTCGACACTGAGGCCGCCGGCCCGATCCGGTCCTTGAGCTCAAGGACAATCCGCTCGGCACCCTTGCGGCCGATGCCGGGGACCGTCGTCAGCGCGGCATGGTCGGCGCCGGCAATAGCGGCGCGTAGCCGCTCGGGCGGCAGCACCGCGAGCATCGCCTGCGCCACCTTGGGCCCCACACCGCTGGCGGTCTGGACCAGCTCGAACATGTCCCGCTCGTCGGTGTCGGCAAACCCGTAGAGCGTCTGCGAGTCCTCGCGGACGACCATCGACGTGGACAGCTCAGCCTCCGTGCCCAACCGCAGGCCGGCAATAGTCCCGGGCGTACAGAGGACGTGGTAGCCGACGCCGGCGACATCGAGCACCACGGAGTTGAGCGTGAGTGCGGCGACCCGGCCACGGACGAACGCGATCATCGAGCACCTGCCTTCGCTACTGCTTCCTGCAACCGGTTGACCGCTCCCCCGCGCCAGATCTGGCAGATGGCCAGCGCCAGGGCGTCGGCGGCGTCAGCGGGTTTGGGCATGGCGTCGAGCCGAAGCAGCCGGGTGACCATGTGGCCGACCTGCGCCTTGTCGGCCCGACCACTGCCCGTGATCGACGCCTTGACCTCGCTCGGCGTGTGCAGCCGGACGTCGATGCCGTGCCGTGCCGCAACAAGCATGGCCACTGCGCTCGCCTGCGCCGTGCCCATAACCGTGCGGACGTTGTGCTGGCTGAAAACGCGCTCAATGGCGACGACGTCCGGCCGATGGGCGCTAATTGCGTCTTCGAGAGATACCTCCAGCTGCAGCAGTCGCTTGGCGATGTCGAGGTCAGCTGGCGTGCGGACGACCCGGACATCCACCAGCGTCAGCGGCCGGCCGACGCTGCCGTCGACGACACCAAGGCCGCACCGGGTGAGGCCGGGATCTACTCCCAGAACCCGAGTTTCCTGCGAACGCATGTTCGAACGCTAACGCGCTCAGCGCGGTGGGGTCCGCCGACACGCCGAGCATGTCCACCGACCAGCTCCCTCTACGCCGACATGCCCTCTTCGCGGCGACCCACCCAGCCCCTGGGGGTACCTCCCGCTTGCGGGGGAGGCTCAGAGGACATATCGTCGCGCGGTCGCAGGTCGGCAGACCTGCTCGTTCCTGGTCTCAGAAGTTGGCGTAGACGTTTTGGACGTCGTCACTGTCCTCTAGCGCGTCGATGAGCTTGAGGATCTTGCCCTCGGTCTCGGGGTCGACCTCGACGGTGACCGACGGGACGAAGGACGCCTCGGCCGAGTCGTAGTCGAGGCCGGCCTCCTGCAGGGCCGTGCGGACAGCGACCAGGTCGGTCGATTCGCAGACGACCTCGAAGGATCCCTCGAGGTCGTTCACCTCCTCGGCGCCGGCGTCGAGGACGGCCATCAGCACGTCGTCCTCGGACGTCGATCCGTGTTCGTTGGGGACGATGATGACGCCCTTGCGATGGAACAGGTAGGACACCGAGCCGGGGTCGGCCATCGTGCCGCCGTTACGGGTCATGGCGGTGCGGACCTCCATGGCGGCGCGGTTGCGGTTGTCGGTCAGGCACTCGACGAGGAGCGCGACACCGCCAGCGGCATAGCCCTCGTACATGATCGTTTGGTAGTCGACTCCCCCACCGTCAGCGCCCCCGCCGCGCTTGACCGCCCGGTCGATGTTGTCGTTCGGAACGGACGACTTCTTCGCCTTTTGGACGGCGTCGTAGAGCGTCGGGTTGCCGGTCGGATCGGGACCGCCGGTGCGCGCCGCCACCTCGATGTTCTTGATGAGCTTGGCGAACATCTTGCCGCGCTTGGCGTCGATGACGGCCTTCTTGTGCTTCGTGGTTGCCCACTTGGAGTGGCCCGACATGCCCTGCCTTCCCTACCCGGTGACGAGATCCAGGAAGTACCGATGGAGGCGCAGATCGTCGCTCACCTCAGGATGAAAGGACGTCGCCAAAACCGGTCCCTGCTGAACCGCGACGATCCTATCCCCGACGCCGGGAACGGCCACGGCGGCGAGAACGTCGACGCCCTCGCCCATCTCGTCGACCCACGGGGCACGGATGAACACGGCGTGCACCGGCTGCTCAAACGCCGGGTCGTCGATGTTGAACAGAACCTCGGATTCGAACGAGTCCACCTGCCGGCCGAACGCGTTGCGCCGGACGGTGATGTCGAGGCCTCCGAACGTCTCTTGGCCGTCGATGCCGTCGCGCACGCGATCGGCCAGGAGGATCATTCCTGCACAGGTGCCGAAGGTCGGCATCCCGGTCTTGATCCGGTCTGCCACCGCCTCGAACAGCTCGAACGTGCGGGCGAGCTTGGCCATCGTCGTGGATTCGCCGCCGGGCAGGATCAAACCGTCGACGTCATCGAGCTCACCGGTTCGCCGGACCGTGACCGGACGTGCTCCGACCTGCGACAACGCGTGCAGGTGCTCACGCACATCACCTTGCAGCGCAAGAACACCGACGGTGGGACCAGTCACGTCACAAGCCTAGGGTGCGCACAGAAGTCACAGAACCATGCGACGGCGGTGGCGTGGGGGTGGACCAAGGCCACCGCCGTCGCTCCCTCTCGGTTCCCTCCCGGTTGGGACGAGGAGTTAGCCCCCCGAAATCGAGGCAACTGCTCCTCGGGACGCCGCCGGCGACTCCCGGCACCCGCGACGCGACCTCAAGGTTACAGGCCCCACGGACCAATGTGCGGAGTTGCAGAGACCGGCCGAAGGCGCGCTACCAGCCGCGCTCGGCCAGCCGGTGCGGCTCCGGAACGTCTTCGACGTTGATGCCGACCATGGCTTCACCGAGGCCGCGCGAGACCTTCGCGATGACGTCGGGGTCGTCGAAGAACGTCGTTGCCTTGACGATGGCCTCGGCGCGCTCAGCTGGATTGCCGGACTTGAAGATGCCCGAGCCGACGAAGACGCCCTCAGCGCCAAGTTGCATGACGAGCGCAGCGTCCGCCGGGGTGGCGATGCCGCCCGCGGTGAACAGCACGACGGGGAGCTTGCCGAGCTCGGCGACTTCCTTGACGAGGTCGTAGGGAGCTTGCAGTTCCTTGGCGGCAACGTAGAGCTCGTCGGCCGGCAGCGTCTGCAGGCGGCGGATCTCGCCGCGGATCTTGCGCATGTGGGTGACGGCGTTGGATACATCGCCCGTGCCGGCCTCGCCCTTCGAGCGGATCATCGCCGCGCCCTCGGTGAGGCGGCGCAGGGCCTCGCCCAGGTTGGTCGCGCCGCAGACGAACGGAACCGTGAAGGCCCATTTGTCGATGTGGTTCGTGTAGTCGGCAGGCGTCAGGACCTCGGACTCGTCGATGTAGTCGACACCGAGCGACTGAAGGATCTGAGCCTCGGCGAAGTGACCGATTCGCGCCTTCGCCATGACCGGGATGGATACCGCCTCGACGATGCCGTCGATGAGGTCCGGATCGCTCATGCGCGCGACGCCGCCTTGGGCCCGGATGTCAGCAGGCACGCGCTCCAGCGCCATGACGGCGACCGCGCCGGCGTCCTCGGCGATCTTGGCCTGCTCGGC
>DATLCL010000063.1:0-27785 GCA_035526415.1 Aeromicrobium sp. | reverse complement strand
ATCTCGTCGTCCGCGGTTGGTGGCTCCAACGAATCCGTTCGCGTCGCCAAGGGTCTCGCGGCCGAGCATCCGGACTGGATCATGCTCTACCAGTACGGGAACCCGGCCAATGCCGACGCGCACTATCGTGGCACGGCTCCGGAGATCTTCGCCGACCTGCCCACCATCACTCATTTCGTCGGCGGTCTCGGCACGACGGGCACGCTGATGGGAGTCGGACGATTCTTCCGCGAGAACAAGCCCGACGTCCGGATCATCGCCGCGGAGCCCCGTTATGGCGAACTCGTCTACGGTCTTCGCAACCTGGACGAGGGTTTCGTGCCGGAGCTGTACGACGAATCATTCATCGACTCGCGCTTCTCGGTCGGACCCCGTGACGCGGTCCGGCGGGTGCGCGAGCTGATCGATGCTGAGGGCATGTTCGCCGGCATCTCCACCGGTGCAATCCTGCATGCGGCGCTGGAGCAGGCGACGCGGAGCGTGGCGGCCGGCGAGTGCGCAGACATCGCCTTCATCGTGGCCGACGGCGGTTGGAAGTACCTCTCGACGGGCGCCTACGAGGGCACGCTGGACGAGGCCGAGGACCGTCTCGAAGGCCAGATCTGGGCCTGACGCCGCCACACCTTCGCCGTCGCCAACAGGATCCCGGCGACGATCACCACGCTGGCCATGGTTGCGAGCCCAGACTCTCCGGCCACGTACGCCAAGTCGTCCGCCGACCGCGCGACGACGGCGCCGGCACCGATGGTGAACATGGTGTTGGCGGCGTTGTGCGCGATGGCGACCGGCCAGACGCTCGCTGAACGAACCCAGAGATAGGCATAGAAGACGCCGCCAGCGGCAATGGTGAGGACGGCTGCCGGGGCGACGATCCAGCGGCTGCCGTACTGGTCATAGGTCGTCGCGATCAGGATGAGTGGCAGATGGAAGCAGCCATGGAAGAGGCCGGTGGCGACCGCCGCGCGTCGCTTGCCCGTCAGCTGTTGGACGCGGGGGAGCAGGTAGCCCCGCCAGCCGATCTCCTCGCCGAGGATGAAGCCAGTGGACACAACGAAGGAAACGACCAGATTCGCGACCCAGTCGGCCGCGCCGGCAGGCGTCAGGTCGAGCGGCTTCAGTTCAGCGACGCCAAGCACCAGAGCGGTGCCGTATGCCATGGCGAGCAGCAGCATGGGCACGACGAGGGCGATGAGCCAGACTGAGCGACCCGACCGGCCCAACCCGATGTCTCGCCACATGCGCCGCCGTTCGCCCCGCGGAGTGAGCGCAAACGTGATGATGATGACGCTGGTGATGGGCGCGAGCACACTGAGCATCCGATTGATGCCTGCATGTGGAAGCGCGATCGCGATGGCGAGCGCCAGAGCGTACGTCAGCGCGAGGAAAGCGCTGGATTCGCGGAGGGCGACAGTGCGGGACATCAAGGGACCTCGTCGTCGATTGCGACCGCGCCGTCGCCGTCGTGCCTTGGACACTACGCCCGCGTGCGCGAGGAAAGCAGGCTTTGAGGAAGCTCAGTCGCCATACCCGTTTCCCCGGTCCCTGCAGTCGGTTAGCCTTCGGCGTGTGAGCGAGATCGTCGTCTTCTCCGGCAGTGCCCATTCGGCGCTCGCCGAGCGCATCTGCTCCCAACTCGGGCAGCCGGTGTCCCAATGCGAGACCGTCCGCTTCAGCAACGACTGTCTGCAGGTCCAGTTGCTCGCGAACTGCCGCAAGAAGGATGTCTACATCATCCAGCCGCTGGTCCCGCCGACGCAGGACCACCTCATGGAACTCCTGCTCATGATCAACGCGGCCAAGGGAGCATCGGCCGCGTCCGTCACCGCCGTGATCCCGCACTATGCGTATGCGCGCTCGGACAAGAAGGACGCCTCCCGCATCTCCATCGGCGGCCGCCTGGTCGCCGACATGCTCAGTACCGCCGGGGTCGACCGCGTCGTCACGATGACGCTGCACGCTCCCCAGGTGCACGGATTCTTCAGCACCGCCGTCGACCACCTCACCGCGATCGGCGAGCTGGCCGACCACTATCGAGACCGGGATCTCACGGACACGGTCGTCGTATCGCCTGACCTCGGCAACGCGAAGACTGCTTCCTTGTTCGCGCGGCTCTTGGGCGTTCCGGTGGCGGCCGGCAGCAAGCAGCGCCAAGCCGACGACAAGGTGATCATCGACGCCATCGTCGGCGACGTGCGCGGCAAGCGGGCCATCGTCCTCGACGACGAGATCGCCACCGGCGGTTCGATCATCGAGCTTATGAACAAGCTCGAGGATGAGGGGTGCCTCGAGGCCTCCGTCGCCTGCACGCATGGTCTGTTCACCGGCAAGGCCGTCGAGCGACTACGCGATCACCCGGCGATCGTCGAAGTCGTCACGACGGACACGGTGCCGCCACCAGCGGACTGGCCCGAACTGCGAGTCAGAACGGTCTCCGGGCTGTTTGCCGAGGCGATCGCCCGCATCCACGCCGGCGAGTCGGTGTCGAGCCTCTTTGACGGGGTCGACCCGGCCCACGCGCCGCCCCAGCCGAAACTCCCACTGTGACGGACGAACTCCCGATCGGCATCTTCGATTCCGGGTTCGGCGGGCTGACCGTGGCCCGGGCGGTCATGGATTTGCTGCCGCATGAGTCGGTGATCTACCTCGGCGACACCGCACGGCAGCCGTATGGCCCGAAGCCGATCTCCGACGTTCGCGAATATGCGCTCGACTGCTTGGACCATCTCGTGACCCAAGGCGTGAAGGCGCTGGTCATCGCCTGTAACTCGGCGTCCGCCGCCGTGCTCCGCGATGCCCGCGAGCGGTACGACGTGCCGGTCGTCGAGGTCATCGTCCCGGCCGCGCGTCGTGCTGTGAACGCGACGCACAACGGACGCATTGGCGTCATCTGCACGCAGTCAACAGCGACGTCGCGTGCCTACGACGACGCCCTGTCCGTCGCCCCCAACGTCGAACTTTTCACGGCTGTGTGCCCGCGCTTCGTCGCATTCGTCGAAGCTGGCGTGACGAGCGGGCCGGAGGTGCTCGCGGCCGCCGAGGAGTACCTGGCGCCGCTCCGCGAAGCGGACGTCGACACCCTGATCCTCGGCTGCACGCACTATCCGCTCCTGGCGGGCGTACTGTCTCTTGTCATGGGCGAGGGTGTGACGCTGGTCTCATCAGCCGACGAGACAGCGCGCGATGTCTTTGCCCTCCTGGTGCAGACTGACCTGCAGCGAAGCCCTTCTGCAGGTCCGCCGGCGCACCGGTTCCTGACGACCGGACGACCTGAAGAATTCGGTGAGCTCGGTCGACGTTTCCTCGGACCTGAGGTTCAATCTGTCGAACAATTCTCTTGGGTGGGGTCTCCGGCATGAAAATGACGATCGTCGGCTGCGCGGGTTCGTTTCCGGGGCCGGACTCGGCTGCCAGTTGCTATCTGATCGAGCAGCCGTACGAGGATGGCGTCTATCGCCTCGTCCTGGACATGGGGAACGGCGCATTAGGTGCCCTCCAGCGCTACGTCGACATCCGCGACATCAACGCCGCTGCGATCTCCCATCTGCACGCTGACCACAGCTTCGACCTGTCGGTGTACTACGTCGTGAGCCGGTACCACCCGGACGGCTCGATGCCGAAGCTGCCGCTATACGCGCCCGCCGGAGCGGACCGCTTCCTGTCGCGGTCGTACGGCCCGGAGCCCGACCCGGGGATCCTGCAGCACTTCGAGTACCGCGACCTGTCGGACGGGCTGGTTGCCGAGCTCGGGCCGTTCACGGTGACGTTCGTGGCCGTCGACCATCCGGTCGAGGCTTATGCAATGCGGATCGAAGCCGGCGGCAGAACCTTGGTCTACTCCGGCGACAGCGGCCCGTACGATGCGCTCGACCGGATCGCTGAGGGCGCCGACGTGTTCCTGTGCGAGGCGTCGTTCGTGGAGTCGAAGGTCAACCCGCCGAACCTCCACCTCACCGGCGCCGAGGCCGGAACCATCGCCGCCAAGGCGGGCGTCGGCCGGCTGCTCATCACCCACATCCCGGCGTGGACCGATCGCGCCGAGGTCGAGCGTGACGCCAAGGGCACCTGGGACGGCCCCCTCGACCTCGTCGAAGCCGGCCAGGTCTACGAGATCTGAGTGTGTGCCGCCTGCACGAAGTTTGTGGGCAGCTTTGGACATGGCGACAGTCGTAGCCACCGAACAGTTGGTGGGAGGGTGACTTCGTGAGCTTCCTACACAAACCCCCACGTGAGTGGCTGGCGGCCGACGTCATCGCCGCACAGTCCGAGGTCGAACAACGCCTGATCGACCAGATCGTCAACGGCACATTGCCGCCGACGGTGCGCGACCTGAACGCCGGCACCAACCTCTTCCAGCAGGGCTACTTCGCCCAAGCTGTGCACCTGGTCCTCGAGGGCGAGGTGTCAGTAGCCGTCGACGGTGCTGAGGTGGCTCGGCTTGGTCCGGGCCACGTGTTCGGCGAGATGGCAATGCTCGTCAACCGACAGCGGACCGGGACGCTCACTGCCGTCGTTCCGACCACGATCGCCAGCATGGGCGAATCGTCCGTGGACCGCGACGACCTGAGGGCACTGGCTGCCTCCCGCGGTTTCAGCCCGCCGGAGGACTGACCTGTCGCCCGCGGCTTATAGGCTCCACGTTTGTGACCACTCGTGAGGACGGCCGTGCGCCGGACCAGCTTCGTCCTGTCAAGATCACTCGCAACTGGCTGGATCACGCGCAGGGCTCCTGCCTGATCGAGTTCGGCAAGACACGCGTCCTGTGCGCGGCAGCGGCGAGCGAGGGCGTCCCACGCTGGCGAGTCGGGACCGGGCTGGGTTGGGTCACCGCCGAATACGCGATGCTGCCTCAGGCGACGCACGACCGGTCGGCACGTGAGTCAGTGAAGGGACGCATAGGCGGCCGCACGCACGAGATCTCCCGCCTTGTCGGCCGTTCGTTGCGAGCCGCGATCGACTACAAGGCGCTGGGCGAGAACACGATCACGATCGACTGCGACGTCCTGCAAGCCGACGGTGGCACGCGCACGGCAGCGATCACCGGGGCGTACGTGGCGCTCGCCGACGCCGTGGCGCATCTGCGCGACGCGGGCGCTCTGGCTGGCGAGCCGCTGATCAATTCCGTGGCCGCAATCAGCGTCGGCATCATCGACGGCACCCCGCTGCTCGATCTCCCGTATGTCGAGGACGTGCGCGCCGAGACGGACATGAACGTCGTGATGACCGGATCCGGCAAGTTCATCGAGGTGCAGGGCACGGCTGAGGGAGCTCCATTTGATCGCGACGAGCTCGACGCACTTCTGGTCCTCGCGGCGAAGGGCTGCGCCGACCTGACGAAGCTTCAGCTGGAGGCGCTCGGTTCGTGACGCCCCGAGTTGTCTTGGCCTCGCGCAACGCGAAGAAGCTCGCCGAACTCCGTCGCGTGCTGGAGCCGTTGGTTCCTGGCATCGAGGTACTCGGCCTCGACGACGTCGCCCCGTTCGAGGAACCGGCCGAGACCGAACCGACCTTCGAAGGCAATGCCCTGATCAAGGCCCGTGCGTGTTTTGCGGCGACTGAGCTGCCATCGCTCGCTGACGATTCGGGGATCTGCGTCGAGGCGCTCAACGGCATGCCGGGCGTCTTATCGGCACGCTGGAGCGGGGCCGGCGACGCCGCCAACAACGCGCTCCTGCTCACCCAGCTTGCCGACGTCCCTGACGAGCGGCGTGGTGCGGCCTTCGTTGCAGCGGTGGCGTTGGTGTGGGCGGGCGGCGAGATCGTCGAGACGGGGCGCATGCCGGGCCGCATCCTGCAGGCCGAGCGTGGAGAAGGCGGCTTCGGCTACGACCCGCTCTTTGCCGCCGCCGGCAACGACATCTCGAACGCCGAGCTCGCACCAGAGCAGAAGGACGCCATCAGCCACCGCGGCCAAGCCCTGCGCGCTGTCGCTCCGCTCATCGTTGCGGCCCTGGGTGGTTAGACCGCTCCGCTGAATCCATGCTGCCGCCAAGCCTCATACACGGCGACCGCCGCGCAGTTGGCCAGATTCATCGAACGACGGCCGTCCAGCATCGGCAAGCGCACCTGCTCGGTGATGCGCGGATGCTTCAACACGTCGTGCGGCAATCCGGTCGGCTCGGTGCCGAACAGCAGGATGTCATCGGGCTCGTAGGCGACGTCGGTGTACGTCGTCGTGGCCGACGTGGTGAAGGCGTAGACATTGCCGTTTCCGAGCGCGTAAAGGGCGGCGTCCAGGTTCGGGTGGACGGTGACGACCGCGAGGTCGTGGTAATCGAGCCCGGCCCGGCGCAGCTTGGCGTCGGCGAAGTCGAACCCCAGCGGCTCGACGAGGTGGAGCTCCGCGCCCGTCCCGGCGGCCAACCGGATCGTGTTTCCGGTGTTGCCGGCAATAGCCGGCTCATGAAAAAGGATCCGGAACATGTGTTCCCTTCGGTCAACAGACTCAATCGCCCTCGGACGCGACGAACGAGCTCGGCGTCGCTCGGCTCAATCGTCTGTGCCGGAGGCGGGATTCGAACCCGCACGCCCAAAAGGACACAGAGACCTAAACCCTGCACGTCTACCCAGTTCCGTCACTCCGGCTCGGACGACAGCCTACGGAACGAGCTTGGGCAGTCCCTTGCTCAGCGCTGCGGTCAGCTGCTTCGCCACCATGCCCGCCATACCGGGAATCACGGTGTTGAAGGCGATCGTGTAGTCGAGCTTCGTGCCACCGTCTGCCGTCGGCGTGAGCCGCTGGACGCCGTAGTGGTCCTTGAGTGGGAACCCGCCCTTGGTGATCTGGTACTCGATATGTGTGTTCGGCTCCGAGACGACCACTGTCTCGGTGATTGAAGGCAGTGGGCCGATTTTGAGCTCGCGCGACGATCCCGCACCGTTGCGATCGGAGTCGCCGTCACGCATGCGCGTGATCTTGGCACCGAAGACCGGTCCGAGATTCTCGTGCTCAGACAGGGCGTCGAAGACTGTCTTGGGGTCGGACTTGTACGTGTGCGTCACATTCACACGGATGGGCGCGTTGCTCATGCTGTCTCCAATCCAAGGTCCTTGCGCAACTTTGCGACGTGACCGGTGGCCTTGACGTTATATGCGGCGTACTCGAGAACGCCGTCCGGGTCGACGACGAACGTCGACCGGATGACACCCTGGACGACTTTCCCATAGAGCTTCTTCTCCCCAAAGGCACCCCACGCGGTGAGGACGTCCTTGTCGACGTCGGACAGCAGCGTGATCGTGAGGCCGTCGCGTTCACGGAACTTGGCCAGCTTCTCGGGCTTGTCCGGCGAGATGCCCAACACGGTGTAGCCCTCGGCCTTGAGCCTGTCGATCGAATCGCTGAAGTCGCACGCCTGCTTCGTGCAACCCGGCGTCATGGCGGCCGGATAGAAGTACACGATGACGCGCTGACCGCGCAGGTCGGACAATCTGACCGTCTGGCCGGTGTCGCTCTGGAGGCTGAAATCGGGTGCCGGGTCTCCGGGCTGCAGGCGAGTCGTCATGCGGCCTATCCTTGCTTATGTGAGCCAGACCGACACCGACGCGCTCGTCGACGAAATTGAACAGATCCGGCTGCGCTTGGCCGGCACGGTCGACGAACTCGTTGAGCGTGCTCACCCCAAGGCGATCGCCGCCCGCGCAGTCGACAACCTCAAGGCCAAGTTCGTCGACGAGACGGGTTCGCCGCGCATGGAGGCGATCGTTCCGGTCGTGGCGGGTGTCGTCGCCGTCGTGGCGGGTGTGGTTCTGATCCGTCGTCTCACTCGGTGATCGGGCCAGCATGAGCGACAGATCGAACTCCGGCGGGGCAGTCGACGACGGGGCGAAGCTCCCGGTTCGCATGCTCCACGACCGGCTCCTCGTCACCTTGGACATCGAGGCGGGAGACCGCCGCTCCAACGGCGGCATCCTGATCCCGGCCACGGCAGCCATGGGCAAGCGCCTGGCCTGGGCGCGGGTCGAGGCCGTTGGTCCGCAGGTGCGGTCGGTCCAGGTCGGTGACCGGGTCCTGTTCGATCCGGAAGACCGCGCCGAGGTCGAGGTGCGAAGCGAAGCCTTCATCCTCCTGCGTGAGCGCGACCTGCATGCGGTCGCGTCCGAGCGCATCGAGGAAGGCCAGACCGGCCTCTACCTGTGAGCCCTGCCGATGAGTGACGGGCCACGTCATCCGGCCCGCGACATCCTGCGTGGGCGTCGGGTCATCCGATCGACGGATGACACCTTCGTTATGCGGCTCAACACGCTGCGGCATCGGTGGCGCCTGCTGATCCGCTTGAGCGTCGGGACCGGGGTGTCGTATTTCATCGCCAGTAGCGTGTTCGGCCACCGTCAGGCGTTCTTCGCGCCGATCGCCGCTGTCATCACGCTGATCGCGAGCGGTGCCTCGCGACGGTTGCGCACGCTGCTGGAGCTGGTAGCGGGCGTGGCGATCGGGGTGTTGGTGGGCGAACTGCTCATCCTCGGCATCGGACGGGGGCCGTGGCAGGTCGCGCTCGTCGTCGTGCTCGCCGTCTCGGTGGGCACGTTGGTGGGTCTCACCGGGCTGGCACTCAACCAGGCGGCCACGTCGTCAGTGCTGCTGGCTGCGGTCGTACCGGTGGCCGGCGGAGACGTGGCCATCTCTCGCTTCCTCGATGCCTTGGTCGGCGGACTGTGTGGCATGGCGATGGTGCTGCTCGTACCCCGCAACGTCGTTCGCGACATCGATCGGGAAGTGCAGCGCATTCTCACCGGATTGGCGGCGATCCTCCGCAAGGAGGCGCACGCGCTTCGCGACCGTGACAGCCAGTTGGCCGACGACAGCATGGCCGACGCCCAACGTATGAGCCCGATGCTCACGACGCTGACCTCGACGGCGACGAACGTCTCGGAGGTCGCCCGCATCTCGCCGATTCGATGGCGTCAGCGTGCACACGTCGAGCTCTACACGGCGACGGTGATCGACCTCGACAACGCCGTCCGGGACGCCCGCACGATGGGCCGCAAGATCTCGGCCCTGCTGCGCCACGGCGAGCCGGTGCCGGACGGGCTCGACGCTGCGATCGACGCGCTGGCGTCAGCCGTCGAGATCTTCGCCGACGACCTGTCGGAGCGGGACGACTTCGACGAAGCGCGGCGCGAACTCGTCGAGGCTGCGCGGATGGCGTCGGTCGCCCTGCCCGAGGCGGCGACGATGAACAGCGCGGCCATCGCCGCCCAGATTCGCTCGCTAGCCGCGGACCTCATGTACGCGAGCGGCTACACCCGTGACGAGATCGACCAGCGTCTGGACTTCTGAGCGCAGTCAAGGACAGCCGGACGACATCCGGATACGCCACCAGTTGCCGAGCATCCCGATCGGCCCAAGGACCGGGACCGACTGCCAGGTGCGGCAACCCTCTACTCCCATGTCCTTGGTGGTGACCGTGGTCCAGCGGAAGTGGGCCGGGGCCTCGTCCATGCGCTTGAGCAGAGCCTGTGCTGATTCGTGGTCGGCCGCTTGACGCATGACAAGATCCTCGGCCTCACCCAAGCGAGCGACCAGGGCGTCGCGGATGGACTCGAGTTCGGCGTCGTCCAGGACGTGTGGTTTGGCCGTGCGCGACGCTTTGGCCTGCGGGCGTCGAGACGGATCCAGATCGGCGATTGCGGCGGAGAGCTCGTGCTCAAGGCGCGCGATCTGCCGGTAGAACTCGTGTCGCGTCGGCCGGGTCGGGACAAGCCGAAGGTCGAGCTCGAGCTCGTGGTCGAGGGTGTAGTTCTCGATGACAGTCATCGCAATCACCTCACGGAGGGGTCTTCCTCGGAGTCTACGGCGAATCCGAGGTGATCGGCGACCCTCCAGAGGGCGTGGTCGAGAATCCAGCGCGGAATTCCCGCGACGCCGACGGCGGTGATCGCGACCCGTTCGGTCCGCGCATTCGGTTCAAACGAGTGATCTGGGGGGCCGAACAGGGGACCGATGACATGGTCGGCGTCGACGACCGCCAAGACGCCGTCGTCGCGCGGGCGAATGCCCAGAGGCTCGGAGATGGTGTCTGCATCGAGGGCGCTGAGCGCGACGTGGGACTCGACGATCGTCGCCCTGACCGCGTCCGCGACCCGATTGAAGCTCGGGAAGGTGCCGCGCATGATGCGGTCGTAGCTGACCGCCTCGGCCGGATTGCGATGCACGTCCGGGTCGAGTCCGACTTGCCGGAAGAACGCTCGGTACGCCGATGGCACCGGCTTGGTGGGAAGGGTGATCGCCTGCCGGCCACGAAAGCGCGTTGACAGGTCCGCGAGCTGGCCGAGCAGTTCCGGCGGGCTGGCATCGAGCCGCGCGTCGACAACGACGTACCGCAGGGTGAGTTCAGGGAACTCCGCTGCCAACGCGTGATCGACCCAACCGATCTCGATGCCCATGTGGCGAGTGTTCCGCTTTTTTGGCTCAGCGGGAAGCCAAGGCCTCCGCAAAAGCCAGAATCCGCTGGGCGTCGCGCACGTGTAGCTCTTCGACCAGCTTGTTGTTGTAGGTGGCCACGCCGGCGCCGGCCGCCTTGGCCTCCTCGAAGGCCGCGATGAGCCCCTGTGCTCGCTCGATGTCGGCTTCCGACGGGCTGAACGCCTCGTTGGCCGACTCCACCTGCGACGGGTGGATGAGGGTCTTGCCGTCGAAGCCCATCTCGCGACCCTGCCGCGCCTCGGCCAGGAAGCCTTCTTCGTTGCGGACGTCGTTGTAGACGCCGTCAATGACGACTTTGCCAGCCGCGCGGACGGCAATGAGCGTCCAGGCGAGAGCCGTCAGGACGACCGGGTTGCGGCCGGCCACGTGCAGCCCGTAAGTCTCGTTGACGATGTCGTTGGTCCCCATGACGATGACCGTCAGCCGCTCGTGTGCGGCAGCGATCTCCTCGGCGTGCAGCAGCGCGCGTGGGGTTTCGATCATGGCCCACAGCTGGGTGTGCGCGGGCGCACCGGCAGCCTCGACGGCAGCGACGAGCTTGCGGACCTGTTCGGCCGACTCCACCTTCGGGACGAGGATGGCGTCGGGGCCGGCAGCGGCCGCGGCCTTGATGTCGTCGTCGTGCCATTCGGTGCCGATCGAATTGACCCGGATGGCCAGCTCGCGGTGGCCGTACTCGCCGGACTTGACCGCGGCCACGACGTTCTCGCGGCCCTGCGCCTTGGCGTCGGGCGCGACCGAATCCTCAAGGTCGAGAATCAGCGCATCGGCGTCGATGGTCTTGGCCTTCTCCAGCGCGCGCTCGTTGGCGCCCGGCATGTATAGGACACTCCGGCGGGGCCGCATCACAGCGCGTACAGCTCCTTCAGCTCAGGATCGCGCTCGGCCAGCGCCTTGGCGAGGTCGAGCATGACCAGGCACTGCTTCGTGGAGGCATCGTCCTCCATCTTGCCGTTGATCATCACTGCGCCGGAGCCGTCGCCCATGGCCTCGACGACGACCTTGGCGTGCTCGATGTCCTCCTTGGACGGGCTGAACACGCGCTTGGCAATGTCGATCTGGACCGGGTGCAGGCTCCAGGCGCCCACGCAACCCAGGAGGAATGCGTTGCGGAACTGGTCTTCACAGGCGACGACGTCCTTGATGTCGCCGAACGGGCCGTAGAACGGGAGGATGTCGTTGGCGGCGCAGGCGTCGACCATGCGGGCGATCGTGTAGTGCCAAAGATCCTGCTGGTAGGTCGTGCGTCCCTCGTTGAGGTCGTCACTCACCGGATCGGTGCGCACGAGGTAGCCGGGGTGACCACCGCCGACGCGCGTGGTCTTCATGCGCCGGGACGCGGCGAGGTCGGCCGGGCCGAGGCTGATGCCTTGCATGCGCGGGCTGGCTCCAGCGATCTCCTCGACGTTCGCGACGCCCTCGGCCGTCTCAAGGATCGCGTGCACGAGGATCGGGTGCTCGACGCCTGCGCGTGCCTCCAGCTGCGCGAGCAGCCGGTCGACGTAATGGATGTCCTGGGCGCCCTCGACCTTCGGCACCATGATCACGTCGAGCTTGTCGCCGATCTCGGTGACCAGCTCGATGAAGTCGTCGAGCACCCATGGCGAGTCAAGGCTGTTGACCCGTGTCCACAGCTGTGTGTTACCGAAGTCGGTCTTCTTCGCGATGTCGATCAGGCCGCGGCGGGCGGGGATCTTCATCTCGGTCTTCACGGCGTCCTCGAGATTGCCGAGGATGATGTCGACCTTGGCCGCGATGTCCGGCACCTTGGCCGCCATCTTCTCGTTGCTCGGGTCGAAGAAATGGATCATGCGGCTCGGCCGGAACGGGATGTCGGCAGCCGGGTTGGGGGCACCGACGGCGAGCGGACGCAGGAAAGCTCGAGGGTTGCGCATGAGGCCAGTATCCCCGGGTAGAGATTGAGGAGGCGAAGGAGGTCACACGGAAATGACCGATCACGTTGCGACCACTGCAGTCAACATCAGCGCTTCACCGGACCAGGTGTGGAGCGCCATCACTGACCCGGCCAAGGTGAAGCGCTACTTCTTCGGGTCAACGGTCGAGTCGGATTTCCGGCCGGGAAGCACCATCACCTGGCGGGGCGAATACAACGGGCAGCCGTTCGAGGACAAGGGTGAGGTGATCGAGGCCGTGCCGCACGAGCGGCTCCGGGTCACGCACTTCAGTCCGCTGGCCGGCCAGCCCGACCGTCCGGAGAACTACCACGAGCTCGTGTTCCGGCTGGATCGCACCGGCCCCACCACCCATGTCACGTTCACCCAGGACAACAACGCGTCTCTTTCCGAGGCCGACGAGGCTTCCGACAACTGGTACACGATGCTGCGGGGCTTGAAGGAGCTCGTCGAACGGGGCTGAGAACTCTTTAGCTTGGGTCTAACGTGGCGCCATGGCGCGCCTACCGTGGACCCGGCCGGACCTCGGTGCGTTTGCGCAATGGTTCGATCTGCCAGTCGCGAGCGGTGCTTTCGCGGTGACGTTCCTCGGGGTGGCATCGCTGCTCATCGATGACGGCGAGACACAAGTGCTCACCGACGGCTTCTTCTCGCGGCCCGGTCTGCGCGCGGTCGCACTCGGCCGGATTGCGCCTGATCCCGCGCGCATCGACCAAGGCCTGGCACGGGCTGGCGGCGACCGAGTCCGGGCCGTGGTGCCGGTGCACAGCCACTTCGATCATGCATTGGACTCGGCATTCGTGGCCGCCAAGAGCGGGGCGATGCTCCTCGGCGGCCATTCGACGGCCAACCTCGGCCGTGGCGGCGGCTTGCCTCAGGGTCAGATCCGGACCGTCGCCGACGGTGATGCGGTGTCCGTGGGTGCCTTCACGCTGACGTTTGTCTCGTCCCGACACTGCCCGCCGGACCGATTCCCCGGCGTCATCTCCGCACCGGTCGTCCCGCCGGCCAAAGCGTCGGCCTACAAGTGCGGCGAGGCGTGGTCGATCGTCGTACGGCACAGCGGTGGCCGCCGGATGCTCGTCCAAGGCAGCGCAGGCTATGTCGAGGACGCGCTTGCCGACCACAGCGCGGAGGTCGCCTACCTCGGCGTTGGCCAACTCGGAAAGCGGGACGACGAGTACATCCGTCGTTACTGGGAGCACACCGTGCGGGCCGTCGGTGCCAAGGAGGTCGTTCTCATCCACTGGGACGATTTCTTCCGGCCCCTTGACCCTCCACTGCTCGCATTGCCGTACGCCGGAGACGACCTCAACGCGACCATGCGAATGCTCACCGGCTTGGCCGACGCCGACGGTGTTCGCCTGCACTTCCCGACGGTCTGGCAGCGCCAGGACCCGTGGGCCGTGCCGGACCCTCGGTAGGGCGGCGTCAGGAGAGTCGTGGCGACGTGCGCGGATGGGCGTCGGCGGCGGCTGCGGCCGGTGCCGGGACACCGGACGGGACGAGGCGAAGCACCCGGCATTCGCGGGCCCAGCGGTCGGTCATCGTGGGCAAGTCGGGCGCATTGAGCCGGCCGGCCTTGAGCGCCGCGGTCACCGGCTCCCACAGCTCCGAGCCGGGCTGGACGACCGACGCGACCACCGGGACTGCCGCGGCCAGCTGACGATCGGTCTTCGAACGGAGAAGGACGACGGCCGAGTCGCCATCGCCGAGCGGGGGCAGCGGTTGCTCGGATCCGCCGGCCTCGGAGCTTCCGACGACGCAGATCGCCCCCACAGTTTCGCCGGTCCCGTCGGTCGTCTCCACCCATTCGTGCCACACCGGGAATGTCTGCGCGCCCACGCGGATCCATGCCACGGACGACTTCTTGGCAAGGTCTGCGACATCGATGGGGGCATCGGTGGGGGCATCGGTCACCCGGCAAACGATAGGGGACCGGCTGTTAGGCTCGCCGACGTGCTCGGCGCCTTTGTGAATGCCTTCCGGACCCCGGATTTGCGACGGAAACTCCTGTTCGTCTTCGGGATCATCACGCTGTTCCGGCTCGGCTCGACGCTTCCGGCGCCGGGTGTCAACGTGTCCAACGTGCAGCGATGCGTCGATCTGGCATCCCACGGCGAGAACGGCAGCCTGTTCGCGCTGATCAACGTCTTCTCCGGCGGCGCCTTGCTGCAGCTCACCGTCTTCGCGCTCGGCATCATGCCGTACATCACCGCGAGCATCATCCTGCAGCTGCTCGTCGTGGTCATCCCGCGCCTCGAGATGCTGAAGCAGGAAGGCCAGGCCGGCCAGGCCAAGATCACGCAGTACACGCGCTACCTGACCCTTGGGCTCGCCATCCTGCAGGCGACGGGCATCGTGGCATTGGCGCGCAGCGGCCAGCTCTTCGGCGGGACCGACTGCGGCGACCTGCTGTACAACCAGGACTCGATCCCACAGTTCCTGCTGGTCGTGCTCACCATGGTTGCCGGCACAGCGGTGATCATGTGGCTCGGTGAGCTCATCACTGACCGCGGCATCGGCAACGGCATGTCCATCCTGATCTTCACGCAGGTGGTCGCGACGTTCCCGGGCGCCATGTGGCTGATCAAGCAGCAGAAGGGCTGGACCGCGTTCGTGGTCGTCATGATGATCGGCCTCGTCGTCGTCGCGGCGGTCATCTTCATCGAGCAGGCGCAGCGGCGCATCCCGGTGCAGTACGCCAAGCGGATGGTCGGACGTCGCATGTTCGGCGGCTCGTCGACGTACATTCCGCTCAAGGTCAACCAGGCCGGCGTCATCCCGGTCATCTTCGCCTCGAGCCTCATGTACCTGCCCGCGCTGTATGCCCAGTTCCAGCCGGAGTCCGGGGCAGCGCAGTTCGTCTCGCGCTACCTCGTGCGCGGTGACCACCCGCTGTACATGATCGGCTACTTCTCGCTCATCATCTTCTTTACCTACTTCTACGTCGCCATCACCTTCAATCCCGAGGAAGTGGCCGACAACATGAGGAAGTACGGCGGATTCATCCCCGGTATCCGGGCCGGCCGACCGACGCAGGACTATCTCGCGTACGTCCTCAGCCGCATCACGGCGCCGGGCTCGGTCTACCTCGCCACCGTGGCGCTCATCCCGATGATCGCGGTCGCCCTGCTCGGCGCAAACCAGAACTTCCCGTTCGGCGGCACCACTATCCTCATCATCGTCGGCGTTGGCCTCGACACCGTGAAGCAGATCGAAAGCCAGCTTCAGCAGCGCAATTACGAAGGGTTCCTGCGATGACCCGACTCCTCATCATGGGTCCGCCCGGTGCGGGCAAAGGGACGCAGGCCGTCGGGCTGGCCCAGCGCATCGGCGGTGCGCACATCTCCACCGGCGACATCTTCCGCGAAAACGTCGCCAACGAGACCGAGCTCGGCAAGACCGCCAAGCAGTACATGGAGGCCGGCAAATACGTGCCGGACGAGGTGACCAACGCGATGGTGCGCGATCGGCTCAAGCAGCCGGACGCACAGAGCTTCGTGCTCGACGGTTACCCCCGCACGGCCGACCAGGTTGATGAGCTCGACTCCATCCTCAGCGACATGGGCGCAAAGCTCGACGCCGTTCTGCTGCTCGTCGTCAGTGACCGCGAGGAACTGGTCCAGCGCATGATCAAGCGCGCTGAAACCAGTGGCCGCGCCGACGACACCGAAGAGGTCATCCGGCATCGCCAGGACGTGTACGACCAGGAGACGGCGGCCTTGGTGCCGATCTACCGTGACCGGGGCCTGCTCCGCGAGGTCGACGGGATCGGCGACATCGACGAGATCGCCCGGCGCATCGACGCGGCACTCGGCCTCTAGGGCCCCAGTCTTAGCGCTCAGGCTCGCCTCCTTGCCCATCGAACTCAAGACGCCCGACCAGATCGCGCGCATGCGGGCCGCTGGTCGCGTCGTGGCGTCCACCCTCCGGGCGGTTTCTGAGGCGGCATCACCCGGGGTGACGACGCGCGAACTCGACACGCTCGCGGCCGAGACGATCGCGTCGCACGGTGCCGTGTCGAACTTCCTCGGCTACGGCGCTGAGCTCGGGTCGCCCTTCCCGGGCGTCATCTGCACGTCGGTGAACGACGAGACGATTCACGGCATCCCCGGAGACCGCAAGCTGCGCGACGGCGACCTCCTGTCGATCGACTGCGGCGCCATGATCGACGGATGGCATGCCGACGCCGCCACCACGGTGGCGATCGGCGACGTACCCGCGTCGCATCGTGAGCTCATGCGGGTGACCGAGGAAGCGCTCGCCGCTGGGATCGCCGCGATGCGGACCGGTCGGCGCGTCCGCGACGTCACCCAGGCGATCAGTGCGTACGTGCACGGCCAAGGCGACCAGTACGGCATCGTTCGTGAATACACCGGCCACGGGATCGGGTCCGCGCTTCACCAAGATCCGGACGTCCCGAACGTCGGTGGGCGTCGGCACACACCGCGGCTGGTTCCTGGGCTGGTGTTGGCGATCGAGCCGATGATCGTCCTCGGTACGCCCCGCGTGCGCGAGCTCGCCGATCAATGGACGGTCAGCACCGTCGACGGCTCGGTGGCGGCGCACTTCGAGCACACCGTCGCGATCACCGACGACGGCATCGAGGTCCTGACCGCACCAACCGTCTAGGAGAGCGCGGCGAGGATCGCGCTCGCAGCATCGTCGTCGGATGCGACGTTGACGATGGTCACGACGGATTCGCCGGTCGGCAGGTGCGGGGCGGGTGGGAGATTGACGATGAGGCCGCGCCCGCGTTGCACCATCGTCGGGCGGAGTGCCTCGGTCACCGCTCCGGCGAGGGTGTTTACCAGCAGATCTACTGTTCCGACGTGTTGCTCGGCGTGCATCACGATGCGGTCGACGGCCGCCGGATCCGTCACATCCAGCGAGGCCGGGAAGCAGCGAACACCGTGCGTTGCGCTGAGTTCCTCGGCCAAGGCGCGCACGTGAGCGCCGGGTTGGGCGATCAGCATCAGCGACATGCCCTCCGCGGCGAGCGCCCGGGCAACGGCGGTGGCGGCTTCGGACTCGGCGCCGGTGATGACGCCCACACGCCCACGCAGCCTCTCCACCCGTCGCACCCGCCCATCTTGGCCCCGAAGACCGCACAGCACTCGATTTGGTTACACGGCTGCCGCCTGACTAAACTGACCTGTCGGTTTTCCTTCGGAAGACTGACACGGACAAAGTAGAGGTATATGGCGAAAAAAGAAGGCGTCATCGAGATGGAAGGCGCCGTCGTTGAGGCGCTGCCCAACGCGATGTTCCGCGTGGAGCTGACCAATGGTCACAAGGTCCTCGCGCACATCAGCGGCAAGATGCGCCAGCACTACATCCGCATCCTTCCTGAGGATCGGGTCGTGGTGGAGCTTTCACCGTACGACCTCAGCCGCGGCCGGATCGTTTATCGGTACAAGTAAGCGGCGCCCACAAAACTGAATAATCCAGACACGTTCACCTGACCTACAAAAGGACAAGCAATGAAGGTCAACCCGAGCGTGAAGAGGATCTGCGAGAAGTGCAAGGTGATTCGTCGCCACGGCACGGTGCGGGTCATCTGTGAGAATCCCCGCCACAAGCAGCGGCAGGGCTGACTCACAGTTCTTCACTCGAGAACGCACATCGTCTGAGCGCAACGGATCGAAATCGGATCCGTCCACCTGCGGAGCGAAGGCCGCAGCCTGGCGCCTGATCAAGAATCAGGGAGGCCGCCGGGACGCCTCGGACGACCACACCTCGCACGAACGAAAGGCCACAATGGCTCGCCTCATCGGAGTGGATCTCCCGCGCGAAAAGCGCGTCGAGATCGCACTGACGTACATCTTTGGGATCGGCAAGACGCGCTCCCAGCAGACCCTCGCCGCCACGGGCATCGACCCGGACACGCGGGTTCACGCGCTGACCGACGACCAGCTCGTCTCGCTGCGTGACCACCTCGAGGCCAACTACCAGACCGAGGGTGACCTCCGACGTGAGATCACCGCCGATATTCGTCGCAAGATGGAGATCGGCAGCTACCAGGGTCGTCGGCACCGTGCGCACCTGCCCGTCCGCGGCCAGCGCACTAAGACGAATGCGCGCACCCGCAAGGGCCCCAAGAAGACCGTCGCCGGAAAGAAGAAGTGACCGATGGCTCCCAAAACCGGCACCAAGAAGGTCCGCCGCAAGATCAAGAAGAACGTGCCCCAGGCTGAAGCTCACATCAAGAGCACGTTCAACAACACTCACGTCACCATCACCGACCCGGCCGGCGCAGTCATTGCGTGGGCCTCGGGCGGAACGGTCGGCTTCAAGGGCTCGCGCAAGTCGACCCCCTTTGCCGCCGGTATGGCTGCCGAGTCTGCCGGCCGTCAGGCCATGGAGCACGGCGTCAAGAAGGTCGACGTCTTCGTCAAGGGCCCAGGCTCGGGACGTGAGACCGCGATCCGCTCGCTGAGTGCCGTCGGCCTCGAAGTCGGCACGATCTCTGACGTGACCCCCACGCCGCACAACGGCTGCCGCCCGCCGAAGCACCGGAGGCTCTGACCCATGGCTCGTTACACCGGTCCTCTCACCAAGAAGTCCCGCCGGCTCGGCGTCGACCTCGTCGGCGGCGACGCTGCCTTCGAGCGTCGTCCCTACCCGCCCGGCCAGCACGGTCGCGCGCGCATCAAGGAGTCCGAGTACCGCACCCAGTTGCAGGAGAAGCAGAAGGCGCGCTACACGTACGGCGTGCTGGAGAAGCAGTTCCGTCGGTACTACGAACTGGCGCACCGCAAGCCGGGCAAGACCGGTGACAACCTGCTCATCCTGCTCGAGTCGCGTCTCGACAACGTCGTCTACCGTGCCGGCCTCGCCCGCACACGTCGGCACGCTCGCCAACTGGTGACCCACGGTCACTTCGTGGTCAACGGCGTGAAGACGAACATCCCGTCGTTCCAGGTCAGCAAGCACGACGTGATCGACGTCCGGGCCAAGAGCCTGGAGATGACGCCGTTCATCGTCACGCGTGAGACCCACGACCAGGACACCGTGCCCGGTTGGATGGACGTCTCGGCAGACCGCGGCCGGATTCTGATTCACCAGCCGCCGGTCCGCGAACAAATCACGGTTCCGATCCAGGAACAGTTGATCGTCGAGTACTACTCGAAGATCTAGCAACACCACCACCGCAACCCAACCCGGCTTTCATATCGCGGTAAGCCGGAAAGGAACACCGAAATGCTGATTGCTCAGCGCCCCGTCCTGTCCGAAGAGGTCGTCGACGACTTCCGCTCCCGGTTCGTGCTCGAGCCACTGGAGCCGGGCTTCGGCTACACCCTCGGCAACTCGCTGCGTCGCACGCTGCTGTCGTCGATCCCCGGTGCTGCCGTCACGTCGATCAAGATCAACGGCGTCCTGCACGAGTTCTCGACCGTGGCCGGTGTCACCGAGGACGTCACCGAGATCATCCTCAACCTCAAGGACTTGGTCGTCTCCTCGGAGCACGACGAGCCCGTGGTTGCCTACCTGCGCAAGAGCGGCACCGGCGTCGTCACGGCTGCCGACATCGAGCCGCCGGCCGGCGTCGAGGTCCACAACCCGGACCTGCACATCGCCACGCTGAACGAGAAGGGCAGCCTGGAGATCGAGCTGGTCGTCGAGCGTGGCCGCGGCTACGTCTCGGCAGCGCAGAACAAGACCGGTGAGGAAGAGATCGGCCGCATGCCGGTCGACTCGATCTACAGCCCGGTCCTCAAGGTGACCTACAAGGTCGAGGCCACGCGTGTCGAGCAGCGCACCGACTTCGACCGCCTCGTCATCGAGGTCGAGACGAAGCGCTCGATGCTGCCGCGCGACGCGATCGCGTCGGCCGGTTCCACCTTGGTCGAGTTGTTCGGGCTCGCCCGTGAGCTCAACGTCGAGGCCGAGGGCATTGACATCGGCCCGTCGCCGGTTGACGAGCAGCTCGCCGCCGACCTGGCCCTGCCGATCGAAGACCTCAACTTCACCGTCCGGTCGTACAACTGCCTCAAGCGCGAGGGCGTCCACACCGTGGGCGAGCTCATCACGCGCTCGGAGCAGGACCTGCTCGACATCCGCAACTTCGGGCAGAAGTCGATCGACGAGGTCAAGGCGAAGCTCGCCGAGATGGGCTTGGCGCTCAAGGACAGCCCCGCCGGGTTCGACCCGTCGGCCGTCATCGGCGCCTATGACGACGAAGACATCAGCTTCGCCGAGGACGAGCAGTACTGAGCCAGTACTGCGTCGGCGACCGTAACCACCTCTGGAGATAGACGATGCCTACCCCCACGAAGGGCGCCCGCCTCGGCGGCAGCCCGTCCCACCAGCGGCTGATCCTGGCCAACCTGGCTCAACAGCTGTTCGAGCACGGCAAGATCACCACGACCGAGGCCAAGGCCCGTCGGCTGCGTCCGTATGCCGAGGCGCTGATCACCAAGGCCAAGGTCGATACGGTGGCCAACCGGCGGCAGGTTGTCCGCGTCATCCGGGACAAGGGCGTGCTCCACACGCTCTTCACCGAGATCGGCCCGGCCATGGCAACCCGCCCGGGCGGCTACACCCGCATCACCAAGGTGGGTCCGCGCAAGGGCGACAACGCGCCGATGGCCGTGATCGAGATTCTTGAGGCCAAGGACTTCCCGCCGCAGAACCAGACCCCCAAAAAGCCCAAGGCCGAGCCGAAGGCGAAAAAGGTCGAGGCTGCTCCGGCTGAGGAAGCTGCGGTTGAGGACATCGAGGAGGCGACGGCCGACGAGGTGGCTGAGGTCGCCGTTGCTGAAGCCGACACTGCCGACGAGTCCCCCGTCGGCGATGCCCCTGATGACGGGGGCGCCCCCATTGTCGAGGAAGCTGCAGCCGAGGAAGCTGCAGCGGAGGAAGCGCCTGCTTCCGAGGAGTAAGACTCGCTCGATCAGTTGCGGGCAGCCACCCGCAGAACGCGGAATCCACGGCTGCTCGCGATGCGTTCGGTCGGCCAACCGCTGTCGGTGAGCCAGCGCTGCAGCGGGTCGGACCCGAGGTTCTTGCCGATGACGAGGTAGGCGCGGCCATCTCGCTTGAGCCGGGGCATCCACATGGCCAACAGCAGGTGGAGCGAATCCTTGCCGATGCGAACCGGCGGGTTCGACCAGATCTCGTCGAACTCGACCTCGCCTGGGACACCGGTTGGCGCTG
This sequence comes from Aeromicrobium sp., assembly GCA_035526415.1. Classification (GTDB taxonomy): domain Bacteria; phylum Actinomycetota; class Actinomycetes; order Propionibacteriales; family Nocardioidaceae; genus Aeromicrobium. The sequence goes on along the minus strand of DATLCL010000063.1, from coordinate 6,290 downwards.
CGACCCGCAGCTCGAGCCGATGGCGCTTGGCATTGAGCGCAGTCAGCTCGCGGGCACGCTCGTTAACGTCGACGGCCCACACCGTGCTGCCCGGTGCCGACAGCGCGAGTGAAAGAGCGATCGGCCCCCATCCGCAGCCGAGGTCCAGATAGGTGCCGGGCGAGGTCGGAAGCGACGCCTCGTTCATGAGTACCTCGGTTGCCTTGTCCAGGTGATCGGGCGAAAACGTGCCGGACGACGTCGTCAGGTTCAAGTCGCGGCCGGCCAGCCGCACCTTGATCTCCCGGCGGCGATCCTCAGCGTCGGGGCGCTGGTCGAAATAGTGGCCGCCCATGCGGCCAGTCTTCCAGTTGGGGCTACTTAGGCTCGAGGCCCTCGATTTGCTCTGCGATCCGCCAGCCTTCACCGACGAGCTCGAGGATCTCGGCGTCCATCTCAGCATCCTGATACCGCACTCGCACGTATTCCTGGCCGTCGATGGTCGGGCCTTGCTGCAGTGCCGGATCACCCGATTTGAGCATCACGTCGCGCTCGTAAGAGCTGCACAGAACGATCATCGAGTCGCTTTCATCCTTGGCGAACACCTGATCGCCCACGCTCAGCGTACGCACGCCGTCCCGTTCGCCGCTCTGAACATGGGGAAGCGCCGAGACACCCTCAACGACCTCGTGCCATTGCAGCGGCATGGATGCAGTGTCCTCCCGTGCAACGAGACCGTGTCAAGCCCCGCGCATCCGCCGGGATTCGAGCGCCCGGGCGGCGAGGTGCTCATCGTCGGGATAGACAACCGCTTCCAGGACGAGCCCATGCGGTGGCATGACCTTCACGCGCGGGTCGCGTGCCCGCGTGGTCAACACGTCGGCGGCCCAGGCGGGCTCGTGCCGGCCTTCGCCCACGGCCACGAGTACACCCATCAGAGCGCGGACCATCGAGTGGCAGAACGCATCGGCCCGCACCGTGGTCTCGACGAGACCGCCCGCCGAGCGCATCGCCGAGAGTTCGCGGAGGGTCCGTACGGTCGTGGCTCCGGCCCGCTTGCGGCAGAACGCGGCGAAGTCGTGCTCACCGAGCAACGGCGCGGCGGCCGCGTTCATCGCATCGACGTCGAGTTGCCTGGGCCATCCGACGACGTGGCCGCGGGTCAGGGGGTCCGCTCCAGGACGGTCAGCGAGCCGATAGACGTAGCGACGCTCGAGCGCCGAGAACCGCGCGTCGAACCCCGCTGGCGCCTCAGCGAGGCCGAGCAGGCTGATGTCGGACGGCAGGATGCGCCGCAGGCGTCGCGCGAGGACGTCGGGATCGACGTCGTCGAGGTCGACGTGCGCCACCTGCCCGCGGGCGTGGACGCCGGTGTCGGTGCGGCCTGCGCAGGTCAGCGGGGCAGGCGGACCAAGCCGCAGGACGGTGGCGATCGCCGTCTCGATCTCTCCCTGGACGGTCCGCAGGCCGGGTTGGGTCGCCCAGCCGTGGAACCCGGCGCCGTCGTACGCCAGGTCGAGTCGCAGACGCGTCACCGGTGTCGGTCAGGCCCAGCGCTCAGCGGACGGGACGAACTTCAATTGCCGGTCCCCGGTATAGATCTGCTTCGGCCGGGCGATCTTCTGCTCCTTGTCGTCCACCAGCTCGCCCCATTGCGCCAGCCAGCCGGCCGTGCGCGGAATGGCGAACAGGACCGTGAACATTTCCGGCGGGAACTGCAGGGCCTCGTAGATGAGGCCGGAGTAGAAGTCGACGTTCGGGTAGAGCTTGCGCTTGACGAAGTACTCATCCTCGAGGGCGATCTTCTCCAACTCCTGTGCGATCTCCAGTAGCGGGTTGATGCCGGTCACCTCGAAGACGTCGTCACAGGCCTTCTTGATGATCGTGGCCCGCGGGTCGTAGTTCTTGTAGACCCGGTGCCCGAAGCCCATCAGGCGCTCCTTGCCTTCCTTGACGCCGTCCATGAAGGCGGGGATGTTGTCCTTCGTCTTGATCTTGCGGAGCATCTTGAGCACGGCCTCGTTGGCGCCGCCGTGCAGGGGGCCGTAGAGGGCGGCGATGCCGGCGCTGACCGCGGAGTACGGGTCGACCTGGCTGGAGCCGACCGACCGCACCGCGTTGGTCGAGCAGTTCTGCTCGTGGTCCGCATGCAGGATGAACAGAACCTCCAGTGCCTTCGCCAACCGTGGATCGGCGTGGTACTGCGGTTCACTGTGGCGGAAGAGCATCGAGAGGAAGTTCTCGGTGTAGGTGAGGTCGTTGTCCGGATAGATGTACGGCTTACCCTGTGCGTGCCGGAAGGCCCACGCGCCCAGCGTCGGCATCTTCGCAATCATGCGGATGACCTGGATCTCGCGGGTCTGCGGGTCGGAGATCTCGCGCGCATCGGGGTAGAACGTGCTCAACGCACCGACGCTCGACAGGAGCATGCCCATCGGGTGGGCGTCATACCGGAACCCCTGCATGAGGCTCTTGATGTTCTCGTGCACGTACGTGTGATACGTGATGTCGTGCACCCACTGGTCGTATTGCTCCTTCGTGGGCAGCTCGCCCTTGATCAGCAGGTAGGCGACTTCGAGGTAGGTCGAATCCTCCGCCAACTGCTCGATCGGGTAGCCCCGGTATTCCAGGATGCCGGCGTCACCGTCGATGTAGGTGACGGCTGATCGGCACGACGCGGTGTTGGTGAAGCCCGGGTCGTAGACGGCAAGTCCGGTTTGCTTGCCGAAATCGCCGGCTGAGATCGTGCCGTCGGTGATGGCGAGCTCGTATTCGTTGCCGGTGCGGTTGTCGCGGACGGTCAATGAGTCAGTCACGCGCCCCACCGTAGTCTGAGGCCTTGGCCGTCGACTAGTGCCGTCGTTTTGACCCGCAGGTCAGACGCCGGTTATTCTGATCAGTCGTTGCGCCTTGTCTAACCGGACCGGATGCGCGACACCATTTCACCCAGAACGACGAGAAGGTAAGCCGTGCCCACGTACAGCCCGAAGGCCGCTGACATCACGCATCAGTGGCACGTCATCGATGCCGAAGACGTCGTGCTCGGGCGTCTGGCCGTGGAGGCAGCCACGCTGCTGCGCGGCAAGCACAAGCCGACTTTCGCCCCGCACGTCGATGGCGGCGACTTCGTCATCATCGTCAACGCCAAAAAGGTCTCCCTGTCCGGGAAGAAACTCACGGACAAGCCGGTCTACCGGCACAGCGGTTACCCGGGCGGCCTGAAGCAGATCGCCTACGGCGACTTGCTGGAGAAGGACGCCGCCAAGGCCATCGAGAAGTCGGTCCGCGGCATGCTGCCGAAGAACCGTCTCGGCAACCAGATCATCCGCAAGCTGAAGGTGTACCCGGGTCCGGATCACCCGCACGCTGCCCAGAACCCCAAGCCGTTCGAGATCACGCAGATCTCCCAGTAAGGACGCACACCTTCATGAGCGAAACCGAGACCACCGAGACCACCGAGACCACCGAGACCACCGAGTCCGAGTTCTCCGGCAGCTACACCTCCGAGTCCTCCCCGGCCGCGGCAGCTGGCCGCGAATCGGCCATCGCACCGGCGGCCGCCACTGGCCGCCGCAAGGAAGCCATCGCGCGCGTGCGACTCACGCCCGGCACCGGCCTCTGGACGGTCAATGGCAAGACGCTGGAGGAGTACCTCCCCAACAAGTTGCACCAGCAGATCGCCAAGGAGGCGTTCGCTGAGACCGGTCTCGACGGCAAGTTCGACGTCGTTGCCCGCGTCAAGGGTGGCGGCATGACCGGTCAGGCCGGCGCCCTGCGACTCGGCGTGGCCCGTTCCCTCAACGAGATCGACGAGGACGTCAACCGTCCGCTGCTCAAGAAGGCTGGCTTGCTGACCCGCGACGCGCGGATCAAGGAGCGCAAGAAGGCCGGCCTCAAGAAGGCCCGCAAGGCACCCCAGTACAGCAAGCGCTGATACCGCAGGACATCGTCATGGGCCGTGTGTTCGGTACCGACGGGGTTCGCGGACTCGCCAACGCCGAGCTCTCCGCAGAGCTCGCGCTCGATCTCGCATTCGCCGCTGCCTGCGTCCTGACTAAGGATTCGCCTGATCGCCGGCCGACCGCGGTCGTGGCGCGCGACACGCGTGCGTCGGGCGAGTTCCTTGAGGCGGCCGTCGTCGCCGGGTTGGCTGCCGCGGGTGTCGACGTTCAACGCGTCGGCGTGGCGCCGACGCCGGAGGCGGCGTTCCTCACGGACGCGTGGGATGCCGACTTCGGCGTGATGATCTCGGCGAGCCACAACCCGATGCCTGACAACGGCATCAAGTTCTTCGGTCGAGGTGGGCGAAAGCTGGACGACGCCATCGAGGACGAGATCGAAGCACTGCTCGGCCGGCGCGAGTCGCGGCCGACCGGCGCCGATGTCGGTCGCGTCCTGGACGCGCCGGCCAGCCTCGACGCCTACGTCGATCACCTCGTGACATCGAGCCCCCAGTCCCTTGCCGGTCTCCGGGTGGTTTTGGACTGTGCCAACGGTGCGGCCCATCGCGTTGGCCCGGTTGCGTTCGAACGGCTCGGAGCGACGGTCATTGCGATCCACGATCAACCGGACGGCCTGAACATCAACGAGAACTGCGGATCGACGCATCTCGGCGATCTACGCAAGGCTGTCGTCGACCACGGCGCAGATGTTGGCTTCGCGTTTGACGGGGACGCCGACCGCTGCCTGGCGGTGGACGCCACCGGCTCCGTCGTGGACGGCGACCAGATCCTCGCGATCCTCGCGATCGCCGGCCGAGAAGCCGGGTGGCTGGCCGCCAACACGGTGGTCGTCACGGTCATGAGCAATCTGGGCTTCCTGCAGGCGATGCAGGCGGCCGGAATCACTGTCGAGCAGACCGCAGTCGGCGACCGCTACGTCCTCGAGGCCATGCGGGAGAACGCGTTCACGCTGGGCGGAGAGCAGTCCGGCCACGTCATCCTGAGCAACCTGGCGACGACTGGCGACGGTGTGTTGACCGCCATCCATGTCGCGGCGCGTATGGCGCAGACCAAGCAGTCGCTGGCCGAGCTCGCCGGCGTCATGACCCGCCTGCCGCAGGTACTGGTCAATGTCCCGGACGTCGACAAGTCCCGCGCAGAGTCTGACCCGACGGTCGCGCAAGCCGTGCGCGAGGCCGAGGCGGCGCTTTCCGGGGCCGGCCGGGTGCTGTTGCGGCCGTCGGGCACCGAACCCCTCGTTCGCGTGATGGTCGAAGCGCCGACGGAGGCTGACGCCCGCGCCACAGCGGACAAGATCGCCGACGTCGTGCGGGTGAACCTCGCGCTCTGACGCGTTGTACACATCCGCGCTATCTGCGGCATGAGCGTGCGGATTCGCGACCGATCATGTGGGGTCTTGGTCGCCGAGCAGCCGAAAACTCCAAACGTTGTGTCTCACTAGACGCGCACCGGCCGGGACGCGCGCTCGTGGACTGCTTCGGCGAACGGACTCCAGAGAAACCATGTCGGAAACGCCCGGACCAGCCGCGGTGGTCCGGCGACGTGGATCAGACCGTCGGCGATGGATTTGTCCCAATGGCAGAACCCGTTGAAGACATCGGAAAGCGCACCGGTTGGCGCTGTGACGACCAAGTCGACCTCAAAGCCGGGGTGATGCGTGCACACCGATGCCTCGCTGCGGTCGAGAACGATCCAGATGACCTCTCGCTTCGGAGCGGTGTGCTGGAACTCGATGACCGTCCGGTGTGGAGGGAAGCGATCGGGCCGGATGCGCCGATGCATCCACCAGGTCAGGGTCACGGGATCGATGTCGTGCGGCTTTATCTCATCGAAGAGCCACTCGATGGCCCACTTCCCCAGGGAGTCGATGACCTGTTCCATGTCCTTGCCTGCTGGCGTCAGGTGGTACTCGTAACCTTTGCCGGTGGGCGAGGGCCACGTCTCGACCACACCCATGCGCTCAAGGTGGCGAAGGCGCTGGACGAGCAGTGAGCGCGAGATGCCGGGCATACCTCGCGCGATGTCGTTGAACCGCACGTTGCCGAGCACGAGTTCGCGGATGATGAGTGGCGTCCATCGGTCGGCGATGACCTCGCTGGCCATGGCGACCGGGCAGTAGTGGCCGTAGTCGGGCATGCCCTGATCGTCGCACCGGTACTCCGCCCTGGGTAGTACGGAATCTGTACCAGGCAGGTTGCGTCAGTGGACTAGTTGCCCGCCCGCCCCGGCGACAGGCTGACCCCATGACATCCATGACTGAGTTTCGTGAGCAAGTGCGGGCGCGGGTCGCCACGCCCGAGGACGACGACTACGACACGGCGAGAGCCGTCTGGAACGGAATGATCGACC
>DATLCL010000057.1:0-7391 GCA_035526415.1 Aeromicrobium sp. | reverse complement strand
GATGTCCCACCCTTCGTAGCGGAGGGCCATCGAGATCAGTTCAGCGATGTTCACCTCGTCGTCGACGACGAGCACGCGGACCGGCGTGCCATCCGGCCGGATCAACGGTTCGGGGGCCATCTGCCTAGTCTGTCGGGTGGTTCCGGGGTTCGTCTGTGCCTTTCCTGTGAGGCTTCTGTGAGTGTTGCTACGTCTTGGCAACCTTGGTCCACTGCGGATCGGTGTGTGGCCACTGCTGTGGAACACTGACCGCATGACCGAGCGGCCGGACGACTCGCCTCGGCGCGTCGTCAAGAAGGTTGTCAAGAAGACGGTCGTCCGTCCGGTCGCTCCCAGCTCACCGCGCAGCGCAGGATCCCCGGTTGGACGGCCGGCATCTACGCCTGTGACCAGCCCGGCGCCCCGTCAGGGGGCTGCCCGCTTGACCACGCCGGCGCGTGCCCAGGCCAGCCGCTCGGTGGCGCCAACTCAGCCGATGGCGCCGGCCATGAACGTCTCCCGCGTTGCCGCGACGCCGACGTCGACTTCAACGCAACCGCCGACTGCTGCCCCGCGGCGGCGCATGCCCCGACCGGACGTGCGCCGCCGCGTGAGCGACGCCCTCGCCGGCGTGCGTCACCGCATCGAGGACGCTTGGGACTGGCTGGTCAGCCTCCGCCTGCCGCACCTGTCGCCGGTGCGTGGATCGGTGATCGCCGGCGTCCTCGTCGGCGTGCTTTCGGTCGCCATCGGCTGGGGTTTTTACGAGCTCTTCTCGGCGACGCTCGGCACGCAGGCGGGTGGCGCGTGGGGCTTCCTGGCCTTTGTCTTCCTGTCGTTCGTCGCGTTCATCATCGGCGAGCTGCTGCTTGCCGGATTCGGGGTTCCGCACCCCCGTGTCGTCAGCATCCTGTCGGTGCTGCTCGTGCTTCTGCTCGTTCTGGTGTTCTTCATCGACCTGGCCGCCGGGGTCTGGGCCTGGCTGCTGATCCCCGTTCTCACCGCGCTAGCCTTCGTCGCTTCCAGCGCCGTCATGACGATGGCCGCCAAGGAGCAGAACGCCCAGCGCCTACCGTGGGAGCCGGTCGACGAGACGCAGGTCAAACGCGACTGATGGTTCGGCGGGCCTTGGCCATCCTCGTGGCCGCAGCGCTCACGGCCGGGTGCGCCGGTGCCACCGACCGGATGACGCCAGCCCTGTCGGCGTCCGCATCGCCCACGCCCAAACCTGATCCGCAGTCGTTGCCGGCGCTGTTCGACGACGACATCTCCGGCGGGGATCTGAAGCGCGGCAGGTTCATCGGTGACTTCGGGCCCTACCGCAGCTGGGAGGTCACCTTCCGCAGCGGCAAGCTGACGATCTCGGGTGTGCTGAACGTGCCCAAACGAGATGGACCTTTCCCTGCCGTCGTGCTGAACCACGGGCACATCGAGCCGTCGATCTATCGCACCGGCCAGGGGATGGAGCGTGAACGTGACTACCTCGCCCGCGCGGGCTTCGTCGTCCTGCACAACGACTACCGCGGGCATGCCGGCTCCGACGACGTCGACCCCACCGATCTGGAGTTCCGCCTCGGCTACACCCGGGACGCCATCGCCGCGGTGAAGGCGCTGCGCGGGATGTCGGAGGTGCGCGACGACCAGGTCGCGCTCGCCGGCCGATCGATGGGTGGGGGCGTCGTCTTCAACGCGCTCGTCGTCGATCCGGGCCTGGTGAAGGCGGCCGTGGTCTGGTCGTCGGTGAGCACGCGCTACATCGACAACTTCCGGCAGTGGACCGAGACCGACCGCCCCGACCGCGCCGCCGAAGTCACTGAACGGTGGGGAACCGTTGAGGAGAACCCAAAGTTCTGGGCCGGGTTGTCGTCGCGCACCTACTTCGACCGCATCGATGCCGCGGTGATGATGCACCATGGCACGCTAGACGAGTCATGTCCCTATGAATGGGCCGAGGCGACCCGCGACGCGCTGAGGCGCGCGGACGTCGACCTCAGCTTCCGGTCCTACGAGGGCGAACATCACACGTTCTTCCCGCAATGGGAGCTCTCGATGGAGCGGACGGTCGATTTCCTGCGGTCAGAGATGGGCGTGGCTTCGAGAACCTCAACCAGCGCGTGACGACGTCAGATCAGCAGTTCGGCGATCTGGATCGTGTTCAATGCCGCGCCCTTGCGCAGGTTGTCGCTGCTGACGAACAGCACAAGCCCGGTGCCGTCGGTGAGCGCCCGATCCTGACGGATGCGGCCGACGAGGCTGGGGTCGGCGCCGGCGGCCTGCAGCGGCGTCGGGACGTCGACGACCTGGACGCCGGGAGCTGACGACAGCAGCTCGGTGGCACGCTCGGGCGTAATGGTGTCGCGGAAACCGGCGTGGATCGACAGTGAGTGCCCGGTGAACACCGGAACTCGGACGCACGTCCCGGACACGAGCAGGTCAGGGATGCCGAGGATCTTGCGGCTCTCGTTGCGGAGCTTGATCTCCTCGACGGTTTCGTCACCGTCAAAGTCGCCGGCGTGGGCGAGGACGTTGAACGCGATCGGCGCTGAGTAGACCTTGGGCATCGGGAAGTCGACGGCTGAGCCATCGTGGGTAAGCGCATCGGCGCCCTCGACGACGGCCAAGGCCTGCGAGTGGAGTTCTTCGACGCCGGCCAGGCCCGACCCGGACACCGCTTGATATGTCGAGATCTGCAGGCGAATGAGCCCGGCCTCGTCGTGCAGCGGCTTGAGCACCGGCATCGCTGCCATCGTGGTGCAGTTCGGGTTGGCGATGATTCCGCGGCCTGCAGGTCCAGGAGCGTCGGGAATGTTGCCGGGGTTGACCTCGCTGACGACCAGCGGGATCGACGGGTCGTTGCGCCACGCCGACGAGTTGTCGATGACGGTCACGCCGGCCGCGGCGAACCGCGGCGCCTGGACGCGCGACATCGTGGCGCCTGCCGAGAACAAAGCGATGTCCAAGCCGGATGGGTCGGCGCTCGCCGCGTCCTCGACGACGATGTGGCCGCCCCTCCACGGCAGGGTCTTGCCGGCCGACCGTTCCGAAGCGAAGAACCGAAGCTCGTCGGCCGGAAAGTCGCGTTCCTCCAGCAGTTTGCGCATGACGGCACCGACCTGGCCGGTCGCACCGACGACTCCGATCGAGAGGGTCATCGTCCGCTACCCCCGTACACGACGGCGTGCACGTCGTCAGCGTCGAGCTCGAACGCCTCGTGAGCAGCCCGGACGGCAGCGTCGACCTGCGCCTCGGCGACGACGACCGAGATGCGGATCTCCGAGGTCGAGATCATCTCGATGTTGACGCCGGCGTCGGCGAGCGCCGCGAAGAACTTGGCCGAAATGCCGGGCGCCGAGCGCATGCCGGCGCCGATGATCGAGACCTTGCCGATCGCGTCGTTGTACTGCAGCCGCTCGAACCCGATGTCGCCCTGGGCCTTCGTCAATGCGTCGGTCGCGGTTTGGCCGTCGGCTCGCGGCAGCGTGAAGGAGATGTCGGTCATGTTCGTGTCGGTGGCCGAGACGTTCTGGACGATCATGTCGAGGTTGATCTCGGCGTCCGCCAGCGTGCCGAAGATGGCCGCGGCCTCACCGACCTTGTCGGGCACACCGACGACGGTGACCTTGGCTTCGCTGCGGTCGTGCGCAACGCCGGAAATGATGGCTTGTTCCATGGTGGTGTCCCCTTGGGATTCAGCGCCGTGGACTGCTTCGGCTCGAACGACCCACGTCCCTTCCTTCTCGGAGAAGGAGGAGCGTACGTGGATGGGCATGTCATAGCGACGGGCGTATTCGACGCACCGCAGGTGCAGGATCTTGGCGCCGTTGGCCGCCATCTCCAGCGTCTCCTCGTAGGAGATGCGCGGGATCCGGCGGGCTGTCGCCACGATCCGGGGGTCGGCGGTGAAGATGCCGTCGACGTCGGAGTAGATCTCGCAGACGTCGGCCTTCAGTGCGACCGCCAGAGCGACCGCCGTGGTGTCGGAACCGCCGCGTCCCAGCGTGGTGATGTCTTTGGTGGTCTGAGAGACGCCCTGGAAACCGGCGACGATGGCTACGTCGCCGTTGGCGATCGCCTCCTGTACGCGACCCGGCGTGACGTCGATGATCTTCGCCCGGCCGTGTGAGGCGTCGGTGATCACGCCGGCTTGGGAGCCGGTGAAGGACCGCGCGGACTGACCCAGGTTGCCGATGGCCATGGCGAGCAGAGCCATCGAGATGCGCTCACCTGCCGTGAGCAGCATGTCCAGTTCCCGCGGGTGGGGAAGCGGTGATACCCGATCGGCCAGGTCGATCAACTCGTCGGTGGTGTCGCCCATGGCCGAGACAACGACCACCACGTCGTGCCCGGCCTTCTTCGTGGTCACGATCCGTTGTGCTACGCGCTTGATGCCATCGGCGTCGGCGACGGACGAGCCGCCGTACTTCTGCACCACGATGCCCACGAGAATTCCTCAGGATGAATGCGAATGGGCGGATTGAGGCCCACGTCCCCTGCTCCCCCAAGCACGCTGACGCGTGCAGGGGGTACCCCCAGCAATGCTATCGGTTTGATTCCCGCAGGTCCGAGCCAGTTTTTAGGCGATGGCGGTGCGGCCCTCGAACGCGCGCCCGAGGGTGAGCTCGTCGGCGTACTCGAGGTCGCCGCCGACCGGCAGGCCGCTGGCGAGCTTGCTGACCCGCAGGCCAAGTGGTGACAGCATCCGAATGAGGTAGGTGGCCGTCGCCTCACCCTCGAGGTTCGGGTCGGTGGCAATGATGACCTCGGTGACCGTGCCGTCCTGCAGGCGCGTCAGCAGCTCCTTGATACGCAGCTGGTCAGGGCCGATGCCGGCGATCGGGCTGATCGCACCGCCCAGCACGTGGTAGCGGCCGCGGAATTCGCGGGTGCGCTCGACGGCGACGACGTCCTTGCTCTCCTCGACGACGCAGATGACGCTCGGGTCGCGCCGTGGGTCCGCACAGATCTTGCACTCGACGTCCACCGTGACATTGCCGCAGATCGCGCAGAAGTGGACCTTTTCCTTGGCCTCGGTGAGTGCCGTGGCCAGCCGAGCGACATCCGTGGGGTCGGCGTCGAGGATGTGGAACGCGATGCGCTGGGCGCTCTTCGGACCGACACCGGGCAGGCGCCCGAGTTCGTCGATGAGGTCCTGAATCAGCCCGTCATACATAGGAATCCCAGCCTAGTCCGGGGTGCCCGCCGGGCGCGCACGGCCGCGCCGGCGTCCAGCGGGAGGGTCATCGCAGGAAGTTCGCCAGCAGATCGTGGCCGTGGGCGGTAAGGATCGACTCGGGGTGCATCTGGACGCCTTCGACCGGGAACGACGTGTGTCGCACGCCCATGACGATGCCGGACGCCGTGCGCGCCGTGACCTCAAGCTCGGCCGGCAGCGTCGTCTCCTCGATGACGAGCGAGTGGTACCGCGCACACGTCAGGGGAGAGGGCAGGTCGCGGTAGACGCCGCGACCGTCGTGGTGAACCAGCGACGGCTTGCCATGCACGACCTCGGATGCCCGCACCACCTTGGCGCCGAACGCCTCACCGATCGCCTGGTGACCGAGGCAGACACCGAGAACCGGAGTGGTGGGTCCGAGCCGTCGGATGAGATCGACACTCACGCCGGCCTCGGCTGGCGCCCCCGGGCCCGGCGACACGATGAGGTGCGTGAAGTCGCCGCGTTCGCGCGCGACCACCAGGTCCTCGACGATGGCCGCGTCATTACGGACGACCTCGGCCTCGCCGCCGAGTTCACGGACGTACTGCACGAGGTTGTAGACGAACGAGTCGTAGTTGTCGATGAACAGGACGCGCGCCGATTCGGGCCAGGTCCGCGGCGCCACCGGGGGTCTGCTGAGCCGGCCCTCGATCAGCGCTGCGGCGAGCGGGCCCGGCGCCCACGTGCCCATGCCCTCGACCGACGTGATGGGTACGACGCCGCGAAGGGTGTTGGACACGAACACCTCGGAGGCGCGGGCGAAGTCGTCGCTGGTCAGCCGCCGCTGGAGGACAGGCACACCGGCGGCAGTCAGCTGCTCAATGATGCGGGCCCGAGCGGTGCCCGGGAGGATCCTGCCGTCGAGCGGCGCGGTGTGAACCCCGTCGTCGAGGACCACGAAGACGTTGGCACGCGCTGATTCGAGCACGCAGCCGTCGGTGTCGATGAGCAGCGGATCGTAGTCCGGACCGACCGTCCCCCGCTGGCCGGAGCCAACGTGCCAGCGGGAGGTGCCCCCACCGAGCACGGACCGGTCGATCCACTTGTGTTGTCCCAGTCCGCCGGGAACGATCTGCGGGATCAGCCGCCACGTGGACGCCGGTGGATGGAGCTCGGCGGTCGACATCCGAACCACGACGTCGGCCGAGTCGGGGACGGGGATCGCGTCGATCCGGAGGCGATGCCGCCCGACGAGTCCGGTCGCCTTGCGACGCACGGCATCCTCGAGGCCCGCCCGGACGGTGGTGCCATAGATCGCGCGGACGCTCGCGTCGAGCCGCGCGATGTGCGCTTCGAGGTCGACCGGGTCGCCATCCAGGACGAGCAGCGTGGTGAACACTCCCCGCGTCACGTCAACCGCACGCGAGAGCCGCCTCATCGGCGGCTGGGCTGCGGGCGCAGCCGACGTCTCGACACCACGACCTTCTGTGTCGAGTGAGCTGTCCAAATGACCGCCGATGGCATCGACAAGAGGCCGGGCCTTCACCAGGAGCTCGGCATATTCGCCGTCTGGCGTCGAGTCGGCCACGACGCCGCCGCCAACGCCGAGCCAGACCCGGCCGTCCGCGATCTCGAAGGTGCGAATGGCGACGTTCAACTCAAGCGTTCCGTCGGGAGAGGCATGGCCGATGGCACCGGTGTAGGCCTCCCGCGACGTGGGCTCGAGCTCCGCCGCGATCTCCATCGCGCGCACCTTGGGAGCGCCGGTGACCGAGCCGGGTGGGAAGGTCGCCCGCAGCAGAGCCGAATGCGGGACGTCATGCCCGACGTGGCCGACGACGTCTGAGACCAGGTGCCAGACAGCGTGCCGCTCGGGCCGGACCATCGCCGGAACGCGCACGCTGCCCGGCGTGCTGACCCGACCGAGGTCGTTGCGCATGAGGTCGACGATCATGACGTTCTCTGCGCGGTCCTTGGCCGACGCGACGAGCTCACTGACGTCCGCGTCGAGCGGGGCGGTGCCCTTGATCGGTGACGTGAGGACCTCGTCTCCGGTGCGGCGCAGAAAGAGCTCAGGGGAGAAGCTGGCGATGGCGCCGTCGCCGCCGTCGATGAACGCCGCGTAGGCGGGGGCCAGGGCTTCGACACCGGCGCAGAACAGGTCGAGCGGGTCGCCGGTGAACGACGCCTCCAGCCGCGCGCACAGGTTGACCTGGAAGATGTCGCCGGCCGTGATGTGGTCGAGGGCCCGCGCCAC
>DATLCL010000025.1:0-24110 GCA_035526415.1 Aeromicrobium sp. | reverse complement strand
GGCGCCGCCAGTCTGGTTGCGCCACTCGCGGGTCCCGATCGCGTCAGTCGGCACGAACGCGGGATCGCCACGCCAAGGCCGCCAGCACGATGGTGAGGGCCGCCAGCTCCACGGCGACGGTCACGCCGTGGGTCCTGGTCTCGGCACGGTTCACATCGACGATGTGCGAGACCGTGTGAAGGCCATTCCACAACGCCGCGAGGGCAAGCACCGGGAACCGCCATGCAGGCAGCCGGGCCGCGATGAGCAGGCCGATTCCGAACGCCAGGAACGCGGCGGCGGAGTCATGGATCAGGTGTTCATTGAGCGGCGGGAAGGCAGCAGCCGGAGAGGACTCCGGATCCACCGCCAACCACCCGCCGAGCGCAGTGGACAGCAAGCCGAGAAGGGTGATGAGCCAGGTCATGGGCTCATGCTGCCACCGATCACGCAGCGGTGACGGTCAATGTGTCGCGTTCAACGTCGACGTCGACCTTGACGGTGTCGCCGTCGCGGACATCGCCGGCCAGAAGTTCCTTGGCCAATCGGTCGCCGATTGCCTGCTGCACCAGGCGACGCAGCGGGCGTGCGCCGTAGGCTGGATCCCACCCGGTGATGGCGAGCCATTCCTTGGCCGCCTTCGTCACGTCGAGCGAGATACGTCGCGACTCCAGCCGCTTGGCCAGCGAGGCGAGCTGCAGGTCCACGATCTGCGTCAGCTCCGCGGTCGACAGTGGGTCGAACATGACGACCTCGTCGAGCCGGTTGAGGAACTCCGGCTTGAACGAGTTCCGCACGACCTCCATCACCGCGTCCTTCTTGGCCTCGTCATCGACGGCCGGGTCAGCCAGGAAGGCCGAGCCGAGGTTCGAGGTCAGGATCAGGATGGTGTTGCGGAAGTCGACGGTGCGGCCTTGGCCATCGGTCAGGCGACCGTCGTCGAGCACCTGAAGCAGGATGTTGAAGACCTCGGGGTGCGCCTTCTCCACTTCGTCCAGCAGGATGACCGAGTACGGCCGACGTCGGACGGCTTCGGTGAGCTGACCGCCCTCTTCATAGCCGACGTAACCGGGAGGAGCACCGACGAGTCGCGCGACGCTGTGCTTCTCGGAGTACTCGCTCATGTCGATGCGCACGATCGCGTGCTCATCGTCGAACAGGAACTCGGCCAGCGTCTTGGCCAGCTCAGTCTTGCCCACACCGGTCGGGCCGAGGAACAGGAACGAACCGGTGGGCCGGTCGGGGTCGCTGATCCCGGCGCGCGAGCGGCGGACCGCGTCGGACACGGCCTGGACCGCGAACTGTTGGCCGATCAGTCGGCGGCCCAGCTCGTCCTCCATGCGCAGCAGCTTGCCGGTTTCGCCTTCAAGGAGGCGTCCGGTCGGGATGCCGGTCCATGATGCGACCACCTCGGCGATGTCGTCGGCGGTCACCTCCTCGTGCACCATCAGGTCGGCCCCACCGTCCGCACCGCCGGGAGACTCTGCGGCTTGCGCATCGGCCAATGCAGCTTCCATGGCCGGGATCTCGCCGTAGAGCAGACGGCTCGATGTCTCGAGGTCGCCTTCGCGCTGAGCTCGCTCAGCCGCGATGCGGGCTTCGTCGATGCGCTCCTTGATCTCGCCGACGGCGTTGAGGCTCTGCTTCTCGGCCTCCCACCGCTGCTCGAGGGCGCGCAACGTCTCAGACTTGTCGGCCAGCTCGACGCGCAGCTTCTCCAGCCGGTCCTTGCTGGCGTCATCGGTCTCGTTCTGGAGGTGCAGTTCCTCCATCTTGAGGCGTTCGACAGCGCGCCGCAGCTCGTCGATCTCGACCGGGCTGGAGTCGATCTCCATGCGCAGGCGGCTGGACGCCTCATCGACCAGGTCGATGGCCTTGTCAGGCAGCTGCCGGCCAGGGATGTAGCGGTCGGACAGCGATGCAGCGGCGACTACGGCCGCGTCCGAGATGGACACCTTGTGATGCGCCTCGTACCGCTCCTTGAGCCCGCGCAGGATCGCGATCGTGTCCTCGACCGACGGCTCGCCGACGAACACCTGCTGGAACCGACGCTCCAGCGCAGCGTCCTTCTCGATACGTTCCCGGTATTCGTCGAGTGTCGTGGCACCGATCATGCGCAGCTCGCCGCGCGCCAGCATGGGCTTGAGCATGTTGCCGGCGTCCACGGCGCTGTCGCCTCCTGCGCCGGCACCCACGACCGTGTGCAGCTCGTCGATGAACGTGATGATCTGGCCCTCGGAGGCCTTGATCTCGTTCAGGACCGCCTTAAGCCGCTCCTCGAACTCACCGCGGTACTTGGCGCCGGCGATCATCCCGCCGAGGTCGAGCGAGATGAGGCGACGGCCCTTGAGGGAGTCCGGCACGTCGCCGGCGACAATGCGCTGCGCCAGCCCCTCAACGACCGCGGTCTTTCCCACGCCGGGCTCACCGATGAGGACGGGGTTGTTCTTCGTCCGACGACTCAGCACCTGCACGACGCGCCGGATCTCGCTGTCGCGACCGATAACGGGGTCGAGCTTGCCCTCGCGCGCGACTGCGGTCAGGTCGACGCCGTACTTCTCCAACGCTTGGTACGTGTCTTCGGCGTCCTGGCTGGAGACTCGCGTGCTGCCGCGGACCGAGGCGAAGGCGGCCTGCAGTGCATCAGGCGTGGCGCCCGCGGACGTCAGCACGTTGCCGGCCGGCGAATCGACAGTGGCGATGCCGACGACGAGATGCTCGCTCGAGACGAACTCGTCGCCCATCTGCGCCGCCAGGTCCTGGGCACGTTGCAGCACCTCGTGCGTCGCACGGGACAGGCCGGGGTTGGCCACCGAGGCGCCGCTCGCTGCCGGCAGGGCGCGCAACTCGTCTTGAACGGCGGTCGCGACTTCTGCCGCGTCGACGCCCACGGCGGCCAGCAGCGGGTTGGTCGTGCCACCGGACTGGGCCAGCAGGGCATCCAGCAGGTGTACGGGCTCAACGGCCGGGTTGCCGGCCGCTGCGGCTGCCTGGATGGCCGAGGCCAAGGCCTGCTGACTCCGCGTGGTGAACGTCGAAAGGTCGAGTGCCATGGGTGTGGAGATCTCCTGTGTTTCCGACCGTAAGCGATCGCTGATTTCAACCTGCCGAAAGTTGAGTCTATTCCCCTCAACTTTGGCACCGTGACGATCGACCGACGACAGGATTACTTGGAGATGCGCACCCGGATGTAGCACGGGCCGGTCGGGGACGTCGCCTGTACGGCATCGGCCTTCCAGGGCGCGGATTTGCCGGCCGCCAGCTTCTTCACGGTGATGACCTGCGCCACACCGGCCTTTCCGTCGGCCGGACCGACGTAGATGTTGACGTCGAACGAACGGGTCCGCTTCGTGGTGTTCTTGACGACGCCGTTTGCCGCCCACGTGCCGTCGGCGCCCGCGACACAATGTGCCTCGGTGAGGGCGTCCGTCATGACGGTGCCGGGGCCGATGGTCGGCACGACAGGGCCGGGCGACGCCGAGGTCTCCGGCGTCACCTTCGGGACACCGTTGCACCCGGCCAACGCCAGCATCGGTACGGCCATCATCGCAACGAGAACTCGGCGCGTGCGCATGTTCCCATCCTGCCGCGCGCCCTGGGCGTGGGCGGCGCAAACACGCCTAGCGCTTCGGTCGCTTCCAGACCATCATCTGAGCATCACCCAGCCGAGCCGGCAGATTGCGGACCGATCCCATCGCGAGGTGGGCCGCATCCAGTTCGGCCTGGAGTTCGACGACCTTGCGCTTGAGCGCGTCGACCCGATTCTCGAGTTCGATGACCCGACGGACGCCTTCGAGGCCGAGTCCCTCGGCCGTCAGTCGGGCGACCTGCCGCAGCAGCTCGATGTCCCGCATCGAGTACCGGCGACCGCCGCCCTCGGTTCGCCCGGCGTGGACGATGCCGAGCCGGTCGTACGTCCGCAGCGTCTGGGGATGCAATCCCGACAGTTCCGCGGCAACGCTGATGACGAAGACGCGGGCATCTGGTGCGGGCACGCTGAACGGTGAGGTGGTCATTGCTTTGCCTCCTCGAACAGTTTCGCTCGCGGATCTGCCCCGTCACGGGCGGCGCGCAGAGCCTCAACCGCCGCCTTGGCTCCGCCATCCAGTTCCTTGGGCACCTGGACGTCGATCGTCACCAAGAGGTCGCCGCGGCCGCCGCCTTTGGCGGGAGCGCCCTTGCCGCGAGCGCGCAGCGTTCGACCGCTCGGGGTTCCGGCCGGGATGCGGATCTTGACCGGCGGGCCATCGAGCGTCGGCACCTGGATCTCGGCGCCGAGCACGGCCTCGTCGAAGGCAACCGGCACGGTGACCGTCAGGTGCTCGCCCTGACGGCCGAACACTCGGTGCTTGGCAACATGGACAACCAGGTAGAGGTCGCCATCGGGTGCGCCACCATCGCCCCGTCCGCCTTTGCCCTTGAGCCGGATGCGCTGCCCGTCCTTGACGCCCGCAGGGATCCGGACCTGCAGCGTCCGACTGGACGGCGCCCGGCCGGAACCCTGGCAGGTCGGGCACGGGTGCTCGACGATCATGCCTCGGCCGCGGCATTTGTCACACGGCTCGGTCATGGCGAAGAGGCCGCCAGAGGTACCGGTGACCATGCCGGAGCCCTGGCACTTGTCGCACACCTTCGGCGCCGTGCCCGGCTTCGCCCCGGTGCCATGACAGGTCGTGCAGGCCTCGTCGCTGGTCATGCGAAGTGGCAGCGTGGCGCCCTCGACCGCTTGCTGGAACGTGATGCTGGCCTCGGTCTCGATGTCGTCGCCGCGCCTCCCCTGCGGCTGGCGCCGACCACCGCGGCCGCCGAAGATCCCGCCGAGCAGGTCGCTCAGGTCGAAGTCGGCGCCCCCATAGTTGGCACCGTCGCGAAAGCCGCCACCGAATCCGCCGCCGGGCTGGAAGCCCCCGCCATATCCGGCACCACCCATCCGGGAGCCGAACTGGCTGAACAGCGTGCGCTGCTCGTCGTACTCCTTGCGCTTCTTGTCATTGGACAGCACCGAGTAGGCCTCGGAGATGTCCTTGAAGCGATCCTCGGCGGCCTTGTTTCCCGGATTGGAGTCGGGGTGATTGTCGCGCGCAAGCGTGCGATAGGCCTTCTTGATCTCGGCCTGTGACGCGGTCTTGGAGACACCAAGGATCTTGTAGAAGTCCTTGGTATTCCAGTCGTTATTCACCCCGACCACCCCCTCTGCTTACTCGTCAGCTTCGCCGGCCGGCAGCTCGTTGGCTTCGGCGGCCGGCGGCTCATCATTCGCAGAGTCAGAGTCGGCCGGCTCGTCTCCTGCCTCACTTGATTCCGGATCGACAACCCCCACCTGCGCGTGCCGGATGACGACGTCATCGATGCGGTAGCCGGTACGGACGACCGAATCGATGGTCGTGACCTCGGCGTCGGCGGACTCGCCCGCGTGGAACAGGGCCTCGTGCAGCTTCGGGTCAAAGGCCTCGCCCGGAGCGCCGAAGGCCTCCAGCCGATGTGCCTTCACCGCCTGGTGGAGTGCGTCGGCAACCGCCTTGAAGCCGCCCTCGAGCTCACCGTGCTTCTCGGCCCGGCCGATGTCGTCGAGCACCGTCAGCAGCGACCTCAGTACAGACGCCTCACCGGCCGTACGCGCGAGCGCACGGTCCCGCTCGACGCGCTTGCGGTAGTTGACGTACTCGGCCTGAAGCCGCTGCAGGTCTGCGGTGCGCTCGGCGAGCTGCTGCTCCACCGAGGGCTCCGGGGTTTCGAGGGAGGCGTCTTCCGACGCCTCCTCCTCAACCAGCGCGGACTCGTCTTCCGGTGATTGAGGCGGCTGCGCTTCAGCGCGGCCCTCGAAATCACCTTTGGTCACTTGTCCCCACCTTCGTCGTCGACGATCTCGGCGTCGACCACGTCGTCATCGCTACCCTCGGTGGACGAGCCGGTGTCATCCGTGGGGGCACCTTCGCCAGCGGCAGCAGCCTCGGCGGCTGCGGCCTCATAGAGTGCCTGGCCCATCTTCTGGCTGGTCTCGCCGAGCTTGACGGCGGCAGCCTGGATGGCATCCGTGTCGTCACCCTTCAGCGCTTCGTTCAGGGCGTCGACGTCCGCCTGGACCTCGGCCTTGACGTCGTCGCTGATCTTCTCGCCGTTCTCGGCCAGGAACCGCTCGGTGCTGTGCGCGAGAGTCTCGGCCTGGTTGCGGGTCTCAACGGCCTCGCGACGCTTGTGGTCTTCCTCCGCGTACTTCTCGGCGTCCTTGACCATGCGGTCGATGTCGTCCTTGCTGAGCGCCGAGCCGCCGGTGATGGTCATCGACTGCTCCTTGCCGGTGCCGCGGTCCTTGGCCGAGACGTTGACGATGCCGTTGGCGTCGATGTCGAAGGTGACTTCGATCTGCGGCACGCCGCGCGGCGCCGGCGGCAGGCCGGTGAGCTCGAACGTGGCCAGCAGCTGGTTGCCGGCGGCCATCTCGCGCTCGCCCTGGTAGACCTGGATCGCGACCGAGGGCTGGTTGTCGTCGGCCGTCGTGAACACCTCGGACCGCTTGGTCGGGATCGTCGTGTTGCGCTCGATGAGCTTGGTCATGATGCCGCCCTTGGTCTCGATGCCAAGGCTCAGCGGGGTCACGTCGAGCAGGAGCACGTCCTTGACCTCGCCCTTGAGCACGCCAGCCTGCAGCGCTGCGCCGACTGCGACGACCTCATCCGGGTTGACGCCCTTGTTGGGCTCCTGGCCGCCGGTGAGCTGGCGGACCAGCTCGACGACCGCCGGCATGCGGGTGGAGCCACCGACGAGAACGATGTGGTTGATGTCGGAGAGGCTGATGCCGGCGTCCTTGATGACGTTGTTGAACGGCGCCTTGGTCCGGTCGAGCAGGTCGGCGGTGATCTTCTCGAACTCCGAACGCGTCAGCGTCTCGTCCAGGAACACCGGGTTCTTGTCGGCGTCAACCGTGATGTACGGCAGGTTGATCGACGTCGACGAGCTCGACGACAACTCGATCTTGGCGCGCTCGGCAGCCTCGCGCACGCGCGGCATCGCCATCTTGTCCTTGGTCAGGTCGAGCCCCGTGTTCGCCTTGAACCGAGACACGATCCACTCGACGATCTTCTCGTCCCAGTCGTCGCCACCGAGGTGGTTGTCGCCACTCGTGGCCTTCACCTCGATGACGCCGTCGCCGATTTCGAGCAGCGAGACGTCGAAGGTGCCGCCACCGAGGTCGAACACGAGGATGGTCTGGTCGTCGGCCTTGTCGAGGCCGTACGCAAGCGCGGCAGCGGTGGGCTCGTTGATGATGCGCAGGACGTTGAGGCCGGCGATCTCGCCGGCTTCCTTCGTCGCCTGGCGCTGGTGGTCGTTGAAGTACGCGGGGACCGTGATGACGGCGTCGGTCACGGACTCACCGAGGTAGGCCTCGGCGTCGCGCTTGAGCTTCTGCAGCACGAAGGCGCTGATCTGCTGCGCGTTGAACTTCTTGTCGTCGATGCTGACGCTCCAGTCGGTGCCCATGTGGCGCTTGACGGAGCGAACCGTGCGGTCGACGTTGGTGACGCCTTGGCGCTTGGCGACTTCGCCGGAGAGGACTTCGCCGTCCTTGGCGAAGGCGACTACCGACGGAGTGGTGCGAGCACCCTCGGCATTGGCGATGACGGTGGGTTCGCCGCCCTCAAGAACGGCGACGACGGAGTTTGTCGTGCCGAGATCGATTCCGACGGCGCGGGCCATGCGGGTTCCTCCTGTGTAGAACGGGGCTCAAAGAACTTGAGTACGAACGTATCAACTTTCTCCGGAACACCAAAATTCCGGGAACCCCAACGAAGATTCGGATGCTTCTTACGGGTTTTACCGACTCGAAACCGCCCAGAAGCGCCCCGGTCTTGCCCCAGAGGGACGGTGGGGGCATGAGCTCGGCAGTAGTCTCGGTTCCGGTCGACGGAAGAGGAGCGACGGTGGCGCGACTTCGCAACCCGCTCGGTTCCTGGCTGCTCGGTTCAGGACACGAGATGGGCCGCCGCCTGCGGTTGCGCGTTCAGCTACTGCTGGCCATCTTGGTCACCGCGGCGAACGTCGTCGGCTCGATCCTCACCGCCACCCTGCTGCTGTTCGTGATCCCGGGGCCCCCGGTGCTGGCGCCCGAGCTCAACACCATCAACTACCTCTGGATACCGGTCTACTCGGGTGTGGCGCTGCTCGTGGGCTCCATTTGGGGCACGACCTGGGTCATGCGGTCACTGCGGTGGTCACGTGAGCATCGAGCGGTCACCCGCACGGACCGCATCTCCACACTGCGCATCCCGTGGAAGCTGACCCTGGTCTCGGGAGTCCTCTGGGCCGGCGGCACCACCTTCTCCATGCTCATGTACGGACTTGTCCATCCCGAACTGGCCTGGAAGGTCGGCCTCACCAGCGCGTTCTCAGGCGTCGTCGTGTGCGCCACGACTTACCTCTTGACCGAGTTCGCGCTTCGGCCGGCGGCCGCCCGAGTGCTGACAGCGTCACCACCGCGCAAAGCCACCGGCGTGGGCATCACCGCGCGCTCGATCCTGGTCGGCGGCTGGGGCGTCGCACCGGTCGCCGGATTGATGATCATCGCCATCTGGAGACTCGCCGGCGCCGAGATGACGGCGGACGAGCTGGCCCGGGCCATCCTGTTCCTCGGCGGGCTCGGGATGATCGTGGGCCTGATCCTCACGTGGATCAACACCCGCGCGATGGTTGCACCGATCCGCACCGTGACCAACGCCATGCGGGCGGTCCAGCGCGGCGACCTCGACCATGAGGTGATCGTCTTCGACGGCACCGAACTCGGGCTGCTCCAGGCCGGCTTCAACCGGATGGTGCACGACGTCCGCGAACGCCAGCGCATCCGGGACCTCTTCGGGCGACATGTCGGCGAGGACGTTGCGAAGGCCGCCCTCGACCATCGGATCGAGCTCGGCGGTGAAGTTCGTGACGTCGCGGTGCTGTTCATCGATCTCGTCGCATCGACGACGATGGCCGCCGAGCGGCCGCCGACCGAGGTGGTCGACCTGCTCAACCGCTTCTTCGATGTCGTGGTCGCCGAGGTGCACGCGCACGGCGGGTTCGTGAACAAGTTCGAGGGTGATGCGGCCTTGGCGATTTTCGGTGCGCCGGAAGAGCTGCCCGATGCCGCTGGGCGTGCCTTGGCGGCGGCGCGCGTCATGGCGGCGCGGTTGACGTCCGAAGTGCCCGAAGCGCTGGCCGGCATCGGAATTTCCGCCGGTCCCGCGGTGGCCGGCCACGTCGGTGCCGCCGACCGATTCGAGTACACCGTCATCGGCGACCCGGTGAACGAGGCTGCCCGGCTCACTGAAGAGGCGAAGAAGGTCGAAGGGCGCGTCGTCGCGGCCATGCGGGCCGTCGACGCGGCCGCGCCCGAGGAAGCCGCACAGTGGAAGTCGCTCCACGAGGTGCACCTGCGTGGCCGGTTGGAGCCGACGCTCCTGGCTGTGCCGCGCTAGTCAGCCGCGGGCCGTCAGCACGACGGCCTCGTCCATTGTCACGGCGATGGTGTGCTCGGAGTGCGCTCCGCGGGAGCCGTCGGCGCTGCGGATGGTCCAACCGTCCGGATCCATCCGGATTTCGCTCGTCGACGCCAGCAGCCAAGGTTCGATGGCGATGACCAGGCCGGGCCGCAGTGGCAGTCCACGTCCGGCGCGGCCGTCGTTCGGGACGTGCGGATCACCGTGCATCGTCCGGCCGACACCATGCCCGCCGAACTGGGTATTCACCGCGTAGCCGGCTTCACGCGCCACGGCCCCGATCGCCGCCGAGATGTCGCCAATGCGCTTGCCGGGCCGCGCTACCGCGATGGCCGCCTCAAGTGCACGTTCGGTCGTCTCGATGAGCCGGAGGTCCCCGTCGCGCGGAGTCCCGACGACCAGGCTGAGTGCCGAGTCGCTGACCCAGCCGTCGACCGACACGGCGAAGTCGAAGCTGACGAGGTCGCCGTCCTGCAGGTCGTAGTCAAAGGGGAGACCGTGCAGCACGGCGTCGTTCACCGATGTGCACAGCACCTTGCCGAAAGGCATCGCACCGAAGGATGGGTGGTAGTCGATGTAGCACGATTCGGCCCCGCGTTCCTTGATCATCTCGTGCGCGAGCGCATCCAGGTCGAGGAGATTGACGCCGATGTCGGCGGCCTCGCTGAGTGCGGTCAGGACCGATGCGACGAACTGCCCGGCCGGACGCATCTCGTCGATCTGCTTCGGCGTCCGCAACTCGATGGCCATGCTCGCAAGACTAGTCAGGCGCGCGACACCAAGGGCGGGTCGTCAGCGGGGTGGGGCCATGCGGCATCCTTCCCCTTATGAATGCGCGACATCTTGCCGGTGCTCTGACCACCCTGCTCCTTATCGCCGGTTGCTCTGCCGTTCGCGATATCGCGGGCGAACCCGGGCCCACTCCGCTCGACAAGGATGTGTCCCCGCTCACCGGGCTGAAGCAGGACGGGCCGCCGAACAATCCGGTGTACCTCGTCAAGATCGAGAACACCGGCGGCGGGGAGCCGCAGTACGGCCTGAACCACGCTGACATGGTCGTGGAGGAGTTCGTCGAGTTCGACGTGACCCGGCTGGCCGCATTCTTCTACTCCGATCTGCCCACCAAGGTCGGTCACGTCCGCTCGACGCGCACGACCGACGTGGGCTTGGCCAAGCCCGTCGACGCCACCATCGTCGCCTCCGGCGGCGACGACGAGCCGTTGGAAGCCGTCCACGACGCCGGGATCAAGATCTACACCTACGACCTGAACGACCCGGGCTGGAGCAAGGACCCCAACAAGGTCGCGCCGTACCACGTGCTGTGGAACCTCCAGACGCTGAACGAGACCGCGAAGAAGACAACACCGACGCGGTCGTACTTCGAGTTCGGCGACGGCCCGTCGGATGCCGACGTGACCAAGAAGGTCACCAGCGCCGAGGTCGCCTTCGCGCCGGGGACGATCACCAACTGGAAGTACAACGGCAGCACGTGGGAGCGCAGCCCCGAGCGCTCTGCACCCGGCGAGAACTTCAAGGCCGACACCGTGGTCGTGGTACGCGGTCGCGTCAAGGACGCCGGCTACGGGGCTCAGGGCGGAGCATTCGTCCCGGAGATCGTGCTCGACGGCTCCGGGCCCGCCGTGATCCTCAGCGGGGGCACGGCAACGGAGGCGACGTTCCACAAGCAGGGCAAAGACGGGACCATGTCGTTCACGTCCAAGAAGACGGGCAAGGAGATCGGCCTCAAGCCGGGTCGAGTGTGGCTTGAAGCGGCCCCACTTGATGCCTCCGTCACGTACTGATCGCCGCCTTAGGGCGGAGCGGACCGACCGGAGGCGAACGACCTAGGGTGGTTCTCATGCGTATGCGCCACCTCTCGGGACTCGCGGCCATCGTGCTCGTCGTCAGCGCTTGCTCGCACGGCAGAGACACCTCCACCAGCGAACAGCCTTCGGTCGACACCTCGGTTTCTCCCTTGACCGGACTCCATCAGGGCGCTCCCCCGAAGAACGCCGTGTTCATGGTGAAGATCGAGAACACGCACAGCGGCGAGCCGCAGTATGGGGTCAACCAGGCCGATTTCGTCGTCGAGGAGCTGGTGGAGGGCGGCGCCACCCGCCTCGCGGCGTTCTTCTACTCGAAGCTGCCGACGAAGGTCGGTCACGTCCGCTCTGCACGCACCACGGACATCGATCTTGCCGAGCCGATCGATGCCACCGTCGTCGCCTCCGGTGGCGCCCCGAAGACGTTGCGGAAGATCACCAAGTCCGAGCTCCCCTTCTACTCCTATGACAAGCGGTCGCCCGGGTGGAGCAGCGATCCGAGCAAGCCTGCGCCGTATCACGTGCTGTGGGATCTCACGACGCTCAGCCAGACGGCGAAGGCCCCGATACCGCCTAAGCCGTACTTCGCCTGGGGTGACGGCCCGGGCTCCAGCGGCGCGGCGAAGAAGACAACGCACGTCAGCGTCCAGTTCTCGCCGGCAACGACCACGAACTGGACCTTCAACGACGGCAAATGGCACCGATCCCCCGAACGGGCGGCCGCCGGGCAAGCGTTCGCGCCTGAAAACCTCGTCGTGATCTTCGCTCGGGTGGAGGACGCAGGCTATCGCGACCCGGCCGGCAACGCGGTTCCCGAGACGGTCGTCGAGGGTTCCGGCGCGGCCATGATCTTCGCCGGCAGTACAGCCACCAAGGCCGTCTGGCACAAGGAAGACCGGAACGCCACCATGTCGTTCACATCGAAGTCGGGCAAGGCCATCACCCTCAAGCCCGGGCACATCTGGCTCGAGGCAGTGCCGCGCGGCGGCTCCGTCAGTTCCTGAGCGGTTACTCCGCCATCACGTAGACGACTTCGGCGATCAACGCCGGCTTCTCCGCGCCCTCCAGCTCGACGACGAAGGAGAGCGTGGACTGGGTGCCGATGCCGATGTCTGCCGTGTCCACCAGGGTGGCGGTGGCGCGCACCCGCGAGTCGACCGGGACCGGGGTGATGAAGCGGAGCTTGTTCGCGCCGTAGTTGAGGCCCATCTTCAGGCTCTTGATGTTGTACAGCGTTTCCAGGAACACCGGCAAGAGCGACAGCGTCAGGTAGCCGTGGGCGATGGCCGTACCGAACGGCCCGTCCTTGGCCCGCTCGGGATCGGTGTGAATCCACTGGTGATCACCGGTCGCATCGGCGAATCCGTTGATCTGCTCCTGGGTGATGGTGAGCCAATCGCTCGGGCCGAGCTGCTCACCCTTGGCTGCCTTGAACTCATCGAGGGTCTCAAAAACACGCATGCCCGCACCCTACCGATGGCGAACGCGCAGACCGTCAAAGCAACAAGGCGGCGATGGGCGCGACTAGGCCGAGCGCCAGGCTGACCAGGACGACAGCGCGGTCAAGGCGACTCCAGTTCGCCGGTTCTGCCCACGTCCGGTCGTGCGCCGACGCGAAGCCGCGAGCGTCCATGGCGATCGCCGTCTGGGACGCGCCACGCAACGCGTGTACGAGCATGGCGAAGGCCATCGATCCACCGTGCCGCACCCACGACACCGGGTTTGCCGTCGGCCCCATGCCACGCACTCGACGGGCGCGCTCCAGCTGGGTCCACGCCCGCCCGTAGTCGGCGAAACGCTGGAGCGCAGCCGAGAAGGCGGCGATGAAGCGTGCAGGGAGTCGCATCGACTGGGCCAGGAAGTCACCGAGCCGCGCCGGGTCGATGTAGCCGATGGCCACGGATCCGGGCCATGCCAGCACAAGAATGCGCAAGCCGGCGCCCGCAGCCTTGACCTCGTCGTGGCCGCCCAGCCGCCAGGTCGAGTACACGAGGGTTGCCGCCGCGACGCCTGCGAACAACAGGCACGCGAGCGGATAACGCCAGCCGGGTGCGAACAGCAGGACCGCGACGGCGTAGACCGTGAATGCAACGGCGCCCACCCGGACGTCATGGATCCAATACGAGCCGATCAGCGCGAAGAGCCCGACGCACAGCTGCGCCAGCGGGTTCGCGGAGGTGATCCAGGTCCTCATGCGCTGACTCCCATGACCAGCGGCATGACCGCGTCGGCCGGCAACTGGTCATCGTGCGTGGCTACGACGACCGCTGCGCCTGCGGCGGCCGCGCTTACCAACCACCCGACGACCGCCGCCCATGAGTCGGGATCCTGTCCGACCGTGGGCTCGTCCAGCAGGATGACGCCGGGGCGGTGCGCGAGCCCGGCCAGGATGGCCAGCCGACGCTTCTCCCCACCAGAAAGCCGAAACGGATGCACGTCGGCATGCCCGGCCAAGCCGACAGCGTCCAGGCCAGCGTCTACGTCGACGTGCAGCCCGAGGCGACGCGCCGTGAGCTCGACCTCGTCCCGCACCGTGTGTGCCAAGAACGTGTGCTCGGGGTTCTGCGGAACCCATCCGATCTGCGACGCAAGGTCGCGTGAGCTCATCCGGGAGCGGTCGGGCGTGATGCGGCCGGCCTGCACCCGCTGCAGGCCGCCCAGCGCTGCCAGCGCTGTGGACTTCCCCGATCCGGACGGGCCGACGAGCGCCGACAGCCGCCCCGAGTCGAACCGACCGTCGAACCGACGTAACGCCGCGGTGCGCTGCACCCCGCGAAGGGTTCGCGTTACCAACGTGACCTCGACGTCTTCGGCGATCAGGGGCAGAGGCGACGCGTCAGGCGTGACCAAAGCGCCCAAGATCTCGGTCGGCACGGGAGCGGGAGCGCCCGGCATCCACACGCCCCGCGGCGAGGGGCCGGCCAGAAAGTCGGCGACAGGCCCATCGGACTCGATGACGCCGCCGCCACCGAGGACGACAACACGGTCAACGTGCTCCACCCACGGCTCAAACCGATGCTCGACGAGAACCATCGTCCGTCCCTCCGCGGCCGACAGGATCGCGTCTCGGGCGGCGGCAGCCGACCGAGCGTCGAGCATCGAGGTCGGCTCGTCCAGCAACAGGACGTCCGGCTGCACCGCCAGCACGCCGGCCAGGACCAGCCGCTGCAACTCACCACCCGAGAGTGCCGACACGAGATGGTTACGTCCGTAGGGCAGATCCACTGCGGCCAATGCAGCATCGACCTCTGGCCAGATGTGTTCGCGCGGATGTCCTTCGTTCTCCAGCCCGAACGCGACGTCGCGGCCGGTGTGCTCGGCGACAACTGCGTCGGCGGGATTCTGCAGCACCAGACCCAGCCGCCCACCGACCCGGGCGTCACCGGACAATTCGCCGGCGAGCGTGGTGCCCAAGGCGCCGGAGAGCGCGTACAGCAGCGTCGACTTGCCGGCGCCGGACGGCCCCACGACGAGCACTCGCTCGCCCGGCTCGATCGCCACGGCGACGTCGTCGAGCGTCGGCCGCCGGCACCCCATGGGTCGCCACGTCAAGCCCTCGACCCGGATGCATCCGGGTTCGAGAGCGACAGTTGGCGCGACCATCCGGACCGACAGTGTCAGACCTCGCCGACCAGCCTGCGCCCGGCCGGGAACGCGTCGAGCACGCCAGCACGGGCGAGGGCTCGCACGAGCAGCCATCCGCCGGCACCGGCGACAACTGCGCCGGAAAGCGCGAAGAAGCCGAGGTACGCGACCTTGTAGGCCACGTCCCATTCAGTCCAGTAGAAGTTCCACTCGTAGATCCACTCAAACAGGGCCGCCACGATCCCGGCGCAGGCGGCCGCGGCGATGCCGAATCGGCGGTATAGCAGGACGGCAAACACCAGCTCGGCGCCCAAGCCTTGAAGCAGGCCTGAGGTGAGCGCGCTGAAGCCCCACTGATTGCCGCCCGGCAGGATGAGCTCCATCGACGCGGCGATCAGCTCCGTCGCCAGCGCCGCGCCGGGCTTGCCGACGACCAGCCCGCCGACGACACCGGCGATCAGCCAGAGGCCACCGACCAGGCCGACCGTCGTCGGGTGGATCACCGTCAGTGCCGTTGACACCGGTTCGTAAATCTTGTCCCATCCCCAGAAGACGACGCCGAGGGCGACCCCCAGCATGGCAACCGTGACCAGGTCGATGGTCCGGTACGACCTCGTTTCAGAAACAGCAGATGTCATCGTGACTCCCTTCGCCGGTATTACCCGGAGCAGGTTCAAGGGTCTGCGGCGGATCCGCACTCTCAGCCCTCACGGGCTCCCCTGTCGTGTGTTGCCAGCCTAGCGGGGGTCTTCCCCGGGCAGAATGGCCCCTATGCCCTCGGTTCGCACACCCGATCCCAATCCCGGCTGGCTCTCAGAGTTCGCGTTGGACGAGGCCCGCTCTCGGGTGCCGATCCTGTACGTCGAGGCCGTGCCGGTCCGGATCGACGCTCTCGGCCAGATCGAGCACGTCGGCCTCCTGCTGCGTGGCTCGCTATCGGGCGAGCTCAGTCGCTCGCTGGTGTCCGGTCGCGTTCTGCACGGCGAGTCGGTGCGCGAGGCACTCCTGCGGAATCTGGAGAAGGACCTTGGGCCCACGGCCTTCCCGCGTCTTCCGGTATCGACCATTCCCGTCGCCGTCGCCGAGTACTTCCCACTCCCCGGTGTCGCGCCCCTGCACGACCCGCGGCAGCACGCGGTGGCCTTGGTCTATGTCGTACCGGTCACCGGGGAGTGCGCCCCTCGTCAGGACGCGCTGGAACTCACCTGGCTCACACCAGCCGAGGCGCTCGTGCCCGAGGTCATCAACGATCTCGAAGGCGGCCGCGGCAGCCTGCTCCGGCAAGCGCTGGCGCACGTCGGCGCCCTCGACGGCTGACTCAGGCCGGCTGCGCGTAGACGATGATGTTGCTCTGATACACCTTGCCGTCCCAGTCGGTGCAGGTCACCAGGACCAGCCGACGGGGGTTGTGGTCCTGACCGAACAGTTCATCGGCATGATCGGCCACTTGTTCGCGTGAGTAAACGAAGACCTTCTGGACGCTGTAACTGGCTACCTTGCCCGATTTCTCGCCGTCTTCGGCTTTACCGATCACCTGGACGGTCGCACCTCGCTCCACGTCGCCCAAGTTGTCCATGGCGCCGTCACCGAGCCGCACCGAGTGTCCGGTGATGAGCGACTGTCCCTTCGTCGCGCCCGGCTGGGCGCTGCGCTTCCACCAACCGAGCTTCGAGGGGTCGTGCGGCGGGCGCAGTACACGGTCACGATCCAGCTCGATCGGCACGACCGGTGCGTTGATATCGAGCGACGGAACGACCAAGCGAACCGGCCTACCCACCGAACCCAGCGTCGGCCCGACTGACGGCGTGACCACCCGCGGGATTGCGGGCAACCATACGGCTGCCAAGCCGAAGCCGAAGGCAAGGGCCATCGCCAGCGGCGCTGCCACCCAAGGCAGCATCCGCCGTCGCAACATCCCCCGTGAACGGCCAACGCTCGTGGACCGAGCGGTTGGCTCAGCCTGCGCCGGTTCCCTGGTGGGGGATGGCGCAGGCTGAGCCGATACCGCCGGTGACGGCCTTGGCGGACGGGGACCCGTCCGCCGCGGCGTTGTCATCGATCCAGGAGCAGGCGCTGTCGGGCGGCGCTACCAACGAGCGTCGAGGCAGCCAAGAGACCGGTGATGGCAAGGGTACCGAGGTTGCCACCGTCGTTGAGACCAGAGTCAACCGACCTCGGGTTGTCATCGGAATCCGAGTCGTCCGAGTCGTCCGAGTCGTCCGAGTCATCGTTCTTCTTGGCAGTGTCCTCATCGCAGCCGTCGGTGTCGTCGGCGACGCCGTCGTTCTTCTGGATGTGGCCCGGCTTCGACGCCTTATTGACACAGGCAGCGTTCTTGACGCCGTCGTCAAGGTCGCCGCTGCTGACGTCCACCTTGAACGTGAGCTTCGCGGTCTCGCCGGCATCCAGAGTGCCGACGGTCCAACGACCTGTGTTCTTGTTGAACGAGCCCTGCGTCACATGGACGTCCTTGACGTCCTCGGCGTCGATGTCGTCACCATAGAAGTCCTGGACGAACACATCGTCGATCGCGCTGTCGGTCGAGTTCTTCACCGTCAGCGTGAACTTGGCGTCGCCGTCGTCCGTGGTCGCGTCCTTGTCGATCTGGAGACCGGGGGTGCCGCCGTTGCCGCCGCCGCTGTTGGGCCCACAGGCGCTGCGGGCCAACTGAAGCGTCTGCTGGGCCTGCTCGCCGCCGCCGGCCAGCAGAATGATCTCGAGTGCGATCACCTCGACGCTGCCGGTACTGTTCGTGCCGGTGGCACCGTCGACTTCAGATGGGTCAGGCGTCTGCTTGTTCACGGTGCCCTGAACCAGGTCCGCAAGCCCATCGCTCAACGGCTGCAACAGGTTCGGTTCGAGCTGCTCAAAGAGCGGGTCGACGATCTGGTCGCCAATATTGGTGAACAGCACAGCCAGCGGGCCGAGCTCACCGCTGATGGACGAGATCATCGAGTCCCTGAGGGTATCGAGAACGGCGTTCGCGAGCTCCTGCGGAGCCTCCACGAGCAGTTGGGTGTTCGGCGGAGTGTCAGCGTTGTTCGGGCCGGTCATCGGGACGACAATGCCGTTGTCACCGATGACGCCCTCGCCAACCACGAGGTCGACGCCGGCGACGTTGCTGGCGGCGTTGGCCCGCAGCGGGCTGCCGGTGGCCTGGCACTGGGACTCGACGTCCCCGGTCAGGACTTTGACCGGCATGCCGTCCTGGACGGCCGAGAGGATTTGATCGACGCCGTCGGAGATCGGCTGAGTGACCTGGGCCAGTTGAACGGCAGTGAGCGTGCCAAGGCCGTTGAGAATCCCATCGAGGAACGTGTTTGTTTGGGCCTCTTCGAGTCCTTGGAAGATGTCGGTGAGGTTAAGGTCGTCGAGAGTGTCGACATCGATCGGAGCGACGCTGGCATAGCCACGCGACCACGCCGTGCCTTGGAGAATCGTGATGCCCTGCGCCCACGAGGTTCCCTGCAGCGAGCCCGGGTTTGTGGCCGCGCCCTCGACCGCCTGCGAGAAGAGGCTGACACTGTCAGTGCTGAGGCCCTCGCCACAGCTGGGCCCGGTGCCCGGGTACGCGACCGGCACGGCCGTGATGCAGTCACCAGTGTCGAGGAGCGGCTCGACGATTTGGCCTGTCGCGTTGACCGCCTGCGCTTCTGCCTTGGTAACCGGCGCGGCGACCGCAGCTCCGCTACCGATGCCAATGAGCGTGCCAGTGACGGCGATGGCAAGTCCTGCGCGCCAGCCGTTCTTGGTATGGAGCCCGAGCATGCTGTTCCTCCGAACTAAAAAGTCAATAACCCCGAAGCGTCACCCGGTGCTGGGTGGCGCCCGCACATCGTACTGAAAGGAATCCGGCCTGTGCACCCGGATCCACCAAAAGCCTGCAAATCGCACAAGCACATGTCTGGCAGACTCTCATGAATCGTCAATTTTCACACCTGTTCCACCGGAATTCCTTGTTAATTCCAGCTACGCGGGAACCCCATGCAGCCATGCCACTGCGTCCTTCTCGCCGTCGTGGTGGGTGTCCAGAGTGTGGGCACTTGGCTGTCCAAGGCACCGCTTTTCCTGGTCGCGCATCTGTACCTGGGCATGCCGCCCGGACAGATCCCCGGGCAAAAGCCGGGGTAAACCCTGAGTCGATTTGACGGTCTCGGCGACGCCGCACTGGCATGCTGACCAAAAGGCTTCCGAGGAAGAGGTACTACAGATGCGCGCTGCCTATCTCTGGCTGGCCCGGCTGATTTCGCTATTGATCGTCGTGCAGGCAATGACGATCACGTTCGCAGTCGCCGGATTGTTCCACTGGATCACCGACGGCGGTGGGGTCGTCGACGACTCGGTCGTCAAGGGTTGGGACCAGAACCCACCGACGTTCGAAGGGGCCATCGGCCATTACATCCACTTGATGGCCGGCGAACGCGTCATCCCGCCGCTCGCGCTTCTCCTGCTCCTCGTGTCGTTCTTCGCCAAGGTGAGTAAGGGTGTCGTCATCGCGCTGGTCTTGCTCCTGCTCGTCGTGCTCCAGACGATGAGCGGACTGTATGCAGACGGTATGCCGTACCTCGGCCTGTTCCACGGCCTCAACGCCTTCCTGATCTTCGGCGCCGCGATGGCCGCGGCGATGATGGCGAAGAAACCCGCGGTTGCAGCCGCGGCGTGACCGTTGACGTATTACTGAGTTACTGAGGCTGTGAGCTCCCGCACCCGCGTCATCGTTGCCGGCGTCGCGACGATCGCCGTCCTGCTCCCGCTGGGGTGGATGTGGCAGCGCAGCCTGATGCCCGACACCTATTCGGTGACAGCGATGGGCTATGCGGACTACGGGATTGATGCCAAGGGCAAACCCATTCCGGCACCGTCGGCGTCCATGCATGAGCACGGCGGGACCAAAGCCGCCAAGCATGGCTCGAAGGACGTCAAGGACCGGGACATCAGCATCGCCACGCTGGTCGAGCGGTCGAAGAAGGCCGCCGACGTGGTCGTCGACCTGTCCGCCCAAGAAGGCACTTTCCCGATCGGCGGCCACGAGATCGAGGGCTTTGTGCTCAACGGCAAGACGCCGGGCCCGGACATCGTCGTCAAGCAGGGCGAGCTCGTCGAGGTGCGGCTGCACAACGACAACGTCACCGACGGCGTCGCTCTGCACTGGCACGGGATCGACGTGCCGAACGCCGAGGACGGCGTCGCTGGCGTGACGCAGAACGCCACGCTGCCGGGCAAAACGCACACATACCGATTCGCGGCCAAGCAGCCCGGCACGTACTGGTATCACTCCCACCAGGTGTCGCATGAGCAGGTGACCGGTGGACTGTTCGGCTCGCTGGTCGTTCTGCCCAAGGCCAAAATCCGGGTGCGTCACGACGTGACGGCGGTCGCACACACGTACAACGGCATCCGCACGATCAACGGTCGTGTCGGCGATCTCCACGAAGTCGCCCGGCCCGGCCAGTCCGTCCGGCTGCGCATTGTCAACACCGACAGCGGGACGCTGTCGACGTGGTCATTGGCGCCGTACCGGGTGGCAGCGATCGACGGCTACGACCTGCATGGGGCGACCACCGTGAAGGGCAAGCGCCTGGAGATCCCGGCCGGCGGCCGTGCAGACCTCGAGTTCACCGTTCCCCGGAAAGGAGCCGCCCGCGTACAGGTGGGCGCCGCGACCGCCTACGTCATCGGACCGCGGGCGTCCTACCCCGAGCGACCCGCCCAGCCGACCAAGACGCTCGACCTGCTGTCCTACGGCAAGGGTTCGGCCGACATGCCGAAGCCGAACCGGACGTTCAACTACTCGATCGGGCGGCGACCCGGCTTCGTCGATGGCCGGCCCGGCTACTGGTGGACGATCAACGGCCACATGTGGCCCAACGTCCCGATGTTCATGGTGCGCAAGGGCGACGTCGTGAAGTTCCGCATCGAGAACCACAGCGGCGAAGCGCACCCGATGCACCTGCACGGCCACCACGCGCTCGTCACCGCCCGCAACGGCAAGCCAGTCAAAGGCGGGCCGCTCTGGGTTGACTCTATCGACGTCAAGGACGGCGAGACGATCGACCTTGTCTTCCGCGCCAACAACCCGGGCATCTGGATGGACCACTGCCACACCCTGAAGCACGCGGCCGAGGGCCTCGTCGCGCACCTTATGTATGAGGGCTACACCACCCCGTACAAGGTCGGCGGAAAGACGGCGAACCAGCCGGAGTAGCACCGCGATAAGGTCGGTTCCGGATGCTGCGGGCCTGTTCCGCACCTGGTGACTCTGGGAGAAACGCACATGACGCCCACGCAGACGCTGATCGCCGGCATCATCATGCTGGCGCTGATCGTTCCGCTCGCCCTCAAGCGAGCGGCGTTCATCGTCAAGTGGATCACCGACGGTCAGTCCGCGCCCGACCGCTGGGGCGACACCGTCGAGCACCCGATCGCCGCCGGCAACAAGCACAACGTCGAGGTGCTGGGCCAGCAGCGGCTGCTCAAGTGGACGTTGCCCGGCATCGCGCACGCCTTCGTCATGTACGCGTTCTTCATCCTGCTGACCGTCTATATCGAGGCGTTCGGCATCCTGTTCACGCGCAACCCGCATTGGGCCATCCCGGTCATTGGCCACTGGGGCATCGTCGGCTTCGCCCAGGACACCATCGGCGTCCTCTGTCTGGTGGGTTTGGCGATTTTCAGTTGGATCCGCATCAAGAACGCACCGGAGAAGCTCGGGCGCAAGTCTCGCTTCGAGGGCTCGCACCTCGGCGGCGCCTGGGTCACGCTGTTCATGATCTTCAACATCATCTGGACGCTGTTCCTGTTCCGCGGAGCAGCGGCCGCGGCCGGCAACTTCCCGTACGGCTGGGGGGCATATGTCTCCAACGGAGTCGGCAGGCTGCTCAGTGGCGTCCCGGAACAGGCGTTGTCCTGGCTTGAGGGCATCGGCCTGCTGTTGCACATCGGCGTCATGCTCGTCTTCTCGCTGCTCGTGCTGCACTCCAAGCACCTGCACATCTTCATCGCGCCGATCAACGTCGCGTTCGGCCGCCGGCCGAGCTCACTCGGCGCCGCCAAGCCACTCATGGTCAGCGGCCAGCCGTTCAACCTCGAGATGGTCGAGGACCTCGACGAGGAGGCCACCCTCGGCATCGGCAAGGCCGAGGACTTCAGCTGGAAGGCCAACCTCGACTTCGCCAGCTGCACCGAGTGCGGGCGCTGCCAATCGCAGTGCCCGGCGTGGAACACCGAGAAGCCGCTCAGCCCCAAGATGCTGATCATGAACCTCCGCGACCACGCGATGGCCAAGGCGGAGGGCAAGGAAGCCGAGCAGGAGCGCGAGCTAGTCGGTGCAACCGAGGGCGTGGCGTGGCACCCGTCGGGCGGCGCCGTGATCGACCCCGACGTCCTGTGGTCGTGCACGAACTGCGGCGCCTGCGTCAACCAGTGCCCCGTCGACATCGAGCACGTCGACCACATCACCGACCTGCGCCGCTACCAGGTGCTCATCGAATCGAACTTCCCGGCCGAGCTCAACAACATCTTCAAGGGGATGGAGCGCAAGGGAAACCCCTGGGGCATGGACCCGAAGGGCCGCATGGACTGGGCCAAGGACCTGCCGTTCGAGGTCAAGCAGGTCGGTGTCGACATCGAGAGTCTGGACGAGGTCGAGTGGCTGTTCTGGGTCGGCTGCGCCGGCGCGTTCGAGGACCGTCAGAAGAAGACCACACAGGCCGTGGCCGAGTTGCTGCACACCGCCGGCGTCGACTTCGCCGTCCTCGGCGACGGCGAGACCTGCACCGGTGACTCCGCGCGGCGTGCGGGCAACGAGTTCCTGTTCCAGCAGCTGGCGATGGAGAACTCCGAGGTCTTCAAGGAGATGAAGGTCAAGAAGGTCGTCTCCACCTGCGCCCACTGCTTCAACGCGCTCAAGAACGAGTACGAGCCGTTCGGGGTCGAGCTTGAGGTGGTGCACCACACCCAGCTGCTCAACCGGCTGGTGCGGGAGAAGAAGCTGGTCCCTGTTCCGCCGGCCGGCGCGGACGAGGGCAAGACGATCACCTACCACGACCCGTGCTTCCTGGGCCGCCACAATCAGGTGTACGCGCCACCGCGCGAGCTCATCGAGGCCAGTGGACTGCAGTTCGTGGAGATGCCCCGCCATGGCGAGCGTTCGTTCTGCTGCGGTGCCGGCGGTGCGCGGATGTGGATGGAAGAGACCATCGGCGAGCGCATCAACGTCAACCGCACGCAGGAGGCCATCGCCACCGGTGCCGACGAGATCGCCGTCGGATGCCCGTTCTGCAATGTGATGCTCTCCGATGGCCTGACCGCCGAGCAGTCCGAAGGGCGCGCCGGCGAGAACGTCAAGATCATCGACGTGGCTCAGATGCTGCTGGCCTCGGTGAAGCGCGGCCAAGTCGGCGCCGATGTGGTCGCGGCCGTCGCTGCGGGACCTGCCGTCGTCGACGAGGCCGAGGCGATCACCGCTGCTGCTGCCGGAGCCGGTGCGACTGCAGACGTCGCCGAGGGCGGCGGGGCGGTCCCGGCCGCACCCGACGCAGTGCCGGCAGAGCCGATCGCCGCCGAAGCCGTCGCGCCGTACTCGGCGGAAGCGCACAAGGCCCCGGAGGAGTTCGCCAAGGAGGCGCCGATGGCTGACGAGGTCGAAGGTGCCGCGGCGGTGCCGGACGATGCCGACTCCGCCGAGCAAGAGACACCGGCCGAGCACCTCATGGAGCACAACGCCGACCTCGAACCCACCGACGACGAAGCGCGGGACGAGGAAGCCGACGAGCTGAGGCACGAGCACGAGCGCGACGACGACAAGCCGAACCAGACCTGACGTCATGGACGCCACCGAGCTCCGGGCACTCCAGTCGCCGTTCAAGCAGCGGTACCGCGAGCAACCGGAGTCCGCACGAACGCCGCTCACGGCGTCGGCGGCGTGGAGCGAAACCGGCATCACATGCACCGTCGACGGCTTTGCCGGACCGGTGCGCGCGGGTCTCCATCCGGCGACCGGCGGTGACGGCAGCGACGCCTGCTCTGCCGAGATGCTGCTCGAGGCTGTGCTCGCCTGCCTTGGCGTCACCTTGCGCAGCGTGGCGACCGCGATGGGTGTCGAGTTGAGCGACGTCCGCCTCACGGCCCGGTCGACCTTCGACGCCCGGGGGACGTTGGGCGTCGACCGAGAGGCGCCTGTCGGCGTCGGCCCGGTGGACGTCGAGATCTCCGCCAGCACCGACGCGTCAGCGGAGACGATCGATCGACT
>DATLCL010000017.1:0-9523 GCA_035526415.1 Aeromicrobium sp. | reverse complement strand
AGCATCTGCGACGCCAGCACGTCGTCCACCGACTTCGCCTCGCGCAGGTGCGCGTAGGGGTTCTTCAGTGCGTTGGTCCGGTCCTTGGCGGCGACGATCGCGCCGATCTCGATCGGGGCCTGCGAACGCCGGATGTAGGAGCGAACGTGCGGTGCGAAGTAGCCGCCTGCACCGGCGTGCACCGGCATGACGAACGGTACTGGTACAGACAGCGCCCACATCGCGTTCGACTCGGACTGTTTCTCGAAGGCGACGGCCAGCACCTTCTTGTGCACGCCCGACTGGACCAGCGACGCCGCGACGATCGCAGTCGAGCCGCCGACCGAGCCCGCCGTGTGGACGCGCAGGAGCGGCTTGCCGGCCGCACCGAGCGCCTCGGCCAGGTAGAGCTCCGGCATCATCACGCCCTCGAAAAGATCGGGGGCCTTGCCGACGACGATGGCGTCGACCT
This sequence comes from Aeromicrobium sp., assembly GCA_035526415.1. GTDB lineage: Bacteria > Actinomycetota > Actinomycetes > Propionibacteriales > Nocardioidaceae > Aeromicrobium. The sequence continues at coordinate 9,072 of DATLCL010000017.1, read as the reverse complement.
CGTCCAGCGTCATTCCGGCGTCGATGAGTGCGCGATCCATGGCTTCGCGACAGAGTCCGGCCATCGAGAGGTCTTCGCGCTTGGCGCGGTGGTGGGTCTGGCCGACACCGATGACGGCTGCGGGGACCTTGCTCATCGGGTTCCTTCCATGACACACACCAGGTTCTGTTGGAGGGCTGGCCCGCTGGTCGCGTGACCGAGCACTTTGCTCGCGCTTCCGTCCCAGATGCGCTTGGCCGCCTCTCCGACGCGGATCGCGCCGCCGGCGAACATCGGATTGCCGGTCAGCGGCCCGCCCGACGGATTGACGTCGACATCACCGTTGAGGCCGAGGGCCAAACGCAGGATGAGCTCCTGGTGGCTGAACGGCGCGTGCAGCTCAGCGACGTCGACGCCGGCCGTGCCGCCGGCTGCTGCGGCCGCCCGCTCAGCCGATGGCGCGCGAGTCAGGTCCCGGTTGCCGAGATGAAGACCGTCGGAGTTGTGGGCGAAGCCAGTGATCCACGCCGGGTTGTCCCGCACTGCGCGGGCCCGATCGCCCGCCGCGAGGACGAGTGCGACCGCGCCATCGGTGACCGGCGCGCAGTCGTGCTTGCGCAGGGGGTCGGCGAACATCGGCTTGGCCAGCAGTTCGTTGACGTCGGTCGCTCCGGACCGGATGGCGTACTCGTTGTCCTGGGCCGATGCGAGCGAGCGCGCCACGACATCGGCGAGGGACTTCTCGTCCCAGAGCCCGGATTCCAATCCCAGCCGAGCCTGCAGTGCTGCCAACGAAACCGTGTCCGGCCACAGCGGCGTCATCGTGTAGGGGTCGAGCTGCATCGCGAGGACCCGGCGCAGGACGCCGGCCGACGACTTGCCGAAGCCGAACACGATGGCGGTGTCGACGTCGCCGGTTTGGATCTTGATCCAGGCTTCGTAGAGCGCCCACGCGGCGTCCATCTCGACGTGCGACTCGTTGACCGGCGGCAAGACGCCGATCGCGTCGATTGCCGTAACGAACGAGAACGAGCGTCCGGCCAGGTAGTCGGACGATCCGGAGCACCAGAAGCCAACGTCGCGCTTCGTCCAGCCGGTCTGTTCGTAGCACTCGGCCAAGATCGGCACGAGTAGCTCGGCGCAGGTCGGGGACCCGTCGTAGTTCTGCAGTTGACGTTGGGCGAACCCAACGACGGCAACGTCTCTCATCTCGTCCCTTCGGTCCCTGAGCTCGTCGAAGGGCTCAGAGGTGGTGCTTGTAGGTCTCGTAGTCGGCGTCAGGTTCGCCGCTGGGTGCGAAGTGGCTGATGTTCTCGATTGTCGTGCCCCACTCCTGGCGTGGTCGCCAGACGGCCTTGACCCGCACCCCCATCCGCACCTCGTCGGCCGGGATGTCGAGGATCAGGTGCTGCAGGGCGATGTCGGCGCCGTCGAGCAGGATGTAGGCCGAGACGTAGGGCGGCTGGATCTTCTGGCCGAGGAACGGGACGTTGACGATGCAGAACGTCGTCACCGTGCCGATGTCCCCGAGTTCGATCTCTTCGACCGTGGGCACGCCGTCGACCGGGCACGCTGAGCGCGGCGGGACGTAGACCTTCTGGCAGGCCGGGCAGCGCTGGCCGAGGATGCGGCCTTCGGCGAGCCCGCGGAAGAACGCGGACTCCTCAGGAGATGCCGCGTAGAGGTAGTCGAGACTGACCGGCGTGACGATGCCGGTGACAGGCTCAGCACTGTCCGACGTCGTCGTCTCGACGCCTTCGGCTTCCGGAACGAACACCAGGTCGGTGATCGAGCCGGTCGGTGCATCGTTCCACCGAGCCGTCACCCGCATACCGGTGCTGAGCGCGTCGGCTCCGGCGACGTCGACCGCGTGCAGCATCGGCGTAGTCGCGCCGTCGAGTCTGATCAGGGCAAACGCGAACGGTCGGTCAAACGGCTGACCGGCGACCGGCTCGCTGACCCACGTCCACGTGGTGACCACACCGCCGGGTCCAACGTCGACGAAATCGGTCGGTGCGTCGTGCGTCGAGGGGTCGAATTCCGGCGGCGGTACGGCGACGCTTCCATCGGCGAGTCGGGCGCCGACCAGGCGGCGTTCGGCCAGTCCGGTGAAGAATCGACCGAGCACCGGGCCGACCGATCGGGTGTAGTCGAAGGCGACCGTGACCGGCGCTTCCAGCGTGCGGCTCATGACAGAAAGTGAAACACGTTCTAGTCTTGGGAGCAACAACAGGTGAGGGGTCTGGACGATGAAGCTGGGACTTCAGCTCGGATATTGGGGCGCGCAGCCGCCGGAGGGCGTTGACGCGCTTGTGACAGCAGCCGAAGACTCCGGGTTCGATGCGATGTTCACCGCCGAAGCGTGGGGAAGCGACGCATTCACCCCGCTGGCCTGGTGGGGGCGGCAGACGTCGCGACTGCGACTGGGCACGTCGATCGTGCAGATGTCCGGGCGGTCGCCGGCGTCGATCGCGATGCACGCGCTGACGCTCGATCACCTCACGAACGGGCGCGTCATTCTCGGCATGGGTGTAAGCGGCCCGCAGGTCGTCGAGGGCTGGTACGGCCAGCCGTTTGGCAAGCCCTTGGCGCGCACCCGCGAGGTCATCGACATCATCCGTAAGATCCTCGCTCGCGAGGAGCCGGTCACCAACGACGGCCCGCACTACCCGTTGCCGTACCGCGGCGAGAACTCGGTGGGCCTGGGCAAGCCGCTGAAGTCGATCGTCCACCCGCTGCGCGCGGACATCCCCATCTGGCTGGGCGCCGAGGGGCCGAAGAACGTCGCGCAAACTGCGGAGATCGCCGACGGCTGGCTACCGATCTTCTACTCACCGAAGAGCGCCGGCATGTACCAGCCGTGGCTGGACGAGGGCTTCGCCCGGCCGGGCGCCCGCCGGTCCCGGGCCGACTTCGAGATCGCCGCCACCTGTCATCTCCAGGTCGTCGACAGTGCCGAGGAGAAGCAGGCAGTCGTCGACGCCATGAAGCCGTACGTCGCGCTGTACATGGGCGGCATGGGGGCCAAAGACCAGAACTTCCACAAGCAGGTCTTCGAGCGCATGGGCTACGAGAAGGTCGCCCAAGAGGTGCAGGACCTGTACCTGACGGGGGAGAAGGACAAGGCCACCGCACTCATCCCCGACGAACTGGTCGACGACCTGCACATCATCGGCACTGAGTCCGAGGTGCGCGACCGGGCGGCCGAGTGGGCCGACACTGGCGTGACGATGCTGGTGCTCAGCCTCCGCACGCCGGCGGACATTCACCGCGTCGCCGACGTGTTGGCCTGACGAGAGGCTCCGCCATGGCAACCTACGCCGTCACCGGTGCGCGATCCGGCATGGGACGTGCCGTCGTCGACCGATTGATGGCCGGCGGACACCGCGTCATCACCGTTGACCTGGCTGACGCTGATGTCGTCGCCGACCTGTCGACACCTGACGGCCGGACGTCTGCCGGCGCCGATGTCCTGGCGAAATGCGGGGGCGTGCTCGACGGGGCGGTCATGGCTGCCGGGATCGGCCCGATGCCCGGTCGGGACATGCCGAGACGCATCCTCGAGGTGAATCACTTCGGCGTCATCGATCTGCTCGAGGCCTGGCGGCCTGCGCTGGCAGCCGCAGGATCGAGCAAGGTCGTCGTCATTGCTAGCAACTCGCCGACGGTGACGCCCGCCGTCCCCGGCAAGGCGGTCACAGCGTTGCTGGCCGGCGATGGCGCTCGGGCGGCACAAGCCCTCAATCGATTCGGCGGACGCGCTTCGGTATTCGCCTACGCGGCCTCCAAGCTCGCGGTGTGCCGGTGGATCCGCCGCCAGGCCGTGACGCCGGCGTGGGCCGGCGCGGGCGTTCGCCTGAACGCGATCGCACCGGGAGCCGTCCGCACGCCGCTGCTGGAGGCACAGCTGGCTGACCCCCGGCAGGCGAAGCTTCTCGAGAACTTCCCAATCCCGCTCGGCCACTACGGCGACGCCGGCGAGATCGCCGACTGGGTGCTGTTCATGCTCGGCCCGGCCGCCAACTCGCTGTGTGGAAGTGTCGTGTTCGTCGATGGTGGGTCCGATGCGTGGTTCCGGGCTGACGACTGGCCGCGCTCGGTGCCACTGCGCGCGATTCGCGGGTACATGAAGAGGATGCGGGCAGCATGACCACTGATCCGTTCGCGCCCGCGACGCTGGGTCCGGTCACCCTGCGCAACCGCACCATCAAGTCGGCGACCTTCGAGGGCGCGGCGCCGGGCGGGCTGGTCAGTGACCAGCTCATCGACTACCACCTTGCCGTCGCCGAGGGCGGTGTCGGCATGACCACCGTCGCCTACCTCGCAACGTCGCCAGAGGGTCGCACGCATGCCGACCAGATCCACTGGCGACCGGAGGCGCTGCCCGGCCTGCGCCGGCTGACCGAGGCGATCCACGCGACGGGGGCCCTTGCGGCCGCCCAGATCGGGCACGCTGGTCCCGTCGCGAATTCGGCCTCGAACGGGCTGCCCTCGATCGGTCCAAGCCGGCACTTCAACGCGTTGTCCATGCGGTTCGACCAGGCCGCGACGCACGCCGACCTCGACCGCATCGTGGTCGATCACGCCAACGCCGCCCGGATGGCGGCGGACGTCGGATTCGATGCTGTCGAGATCCACCTCGGCCACAACTACCTGACCAGCGCCTTCCTGAGCCCGAAGCTGAACCGTCGCAAGGACGGCTTCGGCGGCTCGTTGGCCAACCGGGCCACGTTCCCGCGTCGGACGGTCGAGGCGGTCCGGAGTGCGGTCGGCGATCGGATTGCCGTCACCGCAAAGCTGAATATGCGCGACGGATACCGCGGCGGCTTCGACCTGGACGAATCCATCCCGTTCGCGCTGATGCTCGAGGCGGACGGCCACCTGGACGCCCTCGAACTCACCGGTGGCTCGTCGCTGCGCAACCCCATGTACCTCTTCCGTGGTGACGCACCGGTCGGCGACATGGTCAAGAACATGCCGCTGAAGGCGGCGACGAAGCTCGGGATGCGCGCTGGCGGAAAGGCGTTCTTCAAGGAGTACCCCTGGCAGCCGTTGTACTTCCTGGAGTTGGCGCGCCAGTTCCGGCGGGAGCTCTCGATGCCGCTCATCCTGCTCGGCGGAATCACCGACCGCGCAGCGATCACCACCGCGATGGACGAGGGCTTCGAGTTCGTCGCCATGGCTCGCGCGCTGCTGCGCGAGCCGGACCTGGTCAACAGGATGCAGGAGGATGCATCGACGCAGTCGCAGTGCATCCACTGCAACAAGTGCATGGCCACGATCTACGTTGGGACGCACTGCCATCTGGCAGATGTGCGAGCGGGAGGGGCCGCCTGATGGTGCAGTGGATCGAAGACCCGATCGATGACGAGGAAACCGAGCGGATCGCCACCCATGCCGCGGCGCTGGCCGACAGCGTGCGCGAACTCATCGACGCCGTCGTGCGCTCGGAGGTCGACACCGACGAGCTGGACAGCATCCGTGGCGAGGTGGAGGCCCTCACCAAGCGGTTGCGCGTCCGACAGCTGCCCGGTTCCTTCGGCCAGACCTGGGGGATGTCCGGTGCGCTGCGGGCGTGGGGCAACGCCGTCATCGGCTTGCGGAATGCAATCGCTCCGCCCATGGCGAACGAGTGGCACGACGATGGCACCGTGGTCGGCCACGCGACCTTGCGCACGGCCTATGAGGGCCCGCCCGGTCGCGCTCACGGCGGCGTCGCTGCACTGCTCCTGGATCAGGTCATGGGGGAGGCGGCGCACGCGGCCGAGCGGCCCGGCTTCACCGCGTACCTGAACCTGAACTACCGGAATCCGACGCCGTTGGGCCGAGTCCGGGCCGAGGCGAAGGCCGAGCCGCCCGAGCCGGGCCAGGAACACAAGACATTCGTCTCCGGCACGCTGTACGCGGTCGCCGACGACGGCACCGAAACGGTGTGTGTGGAGGCGGAAGGCATGTTCATCCTGCCGCGCGAGGTGCGCGAGCGGTTCGCACAGGAGGGGGACCAGTGACAGACGCGCTGCGAACGGGCGTACACAACGGGCATCTACTGGCGGCGGCGCTGAGACGCCACCGGGATCGACCGGTACTTCATCTGGGTGGTGCGGAGTTGACCGGCGGTGAAGTCGAGGCGCGGGTCAGCCAGTACGTCCAGGCCTTCGAGGCCTTGGGTGCCGGGACAGGTGTCGCCGGCGCCCTGTTGTCGCCGAACCGGCCCGAGGTTCTGTTCGTCCTCGGTGCGGGACAGACGCAGGGATTCCAGCGGACGTCACTCCATCCCCTCGGGTCGCTCGACGACCATGCCTACGTCATCAACGACGCCGGAATCACTGTGCTCATCGTCGACCCGTACTTCGTTGATCGCGCCGCTGACCTCGTCGAGCGCTGCCCCGAGCTGAAGACGGTTCTGACGCTCGGGCCGGTGCCGCCGCAGCTGGCCGAAATCGGCGTCGACCTGATCGAGGCGGCCGCCGGTTTCGAGCCCCAACCACTGCAGGTGCGGGTCCTGCCGCCGGATCACGTCGTCTCCATCACCTACACCGGCGGGACGACGGGCAAGCCGAAGGGCGTCATCGGCAACGCCCAGGCGATGAACACGATGACCCAGATCCAGCTGGCCGAGTGGGAGTGGCCCGAGTCGCCGCGCTTCCTCATGTGCACGCCGTTGTCCCATGCCGGCGCCGCATTCTTCGTTCCGGTCGTCATCAACGGCGGCACCCTGTTTGTCCTCGGCCGATTCGATCCCGCCGAGGTGCTCGAGGCGATCGAGAAACATCGCATCGACTCACTGATGGTGGTGCCGACGATGCTCTACGCCCTGATGGACCACCCGGATTCGCGCACGCGAGACCTGTCGTCCCTGCAGACCGTCTACTACGGCGCGTCCGCCATCAACCCGGTCCGGCTCGCGGAGGCCATTGAGCGGTTCGGCCCGATCTTCGCCCAGTACTACGGCCAATCCGAGGCCCCGATGGCGATCAGCTACCTCGCCAAGGCCGATCATGTCGATTCCGACGGGAAGCCGCTGACCGAGCGACTCACGTCGTGCGGTCGGCCGAGCGCGCTCATCCGCACGGCGTTGCTCGGCGAGGATGGGCAGCCGGTTGCGCCGGGGGAGCCGGGCGAGATCTGTGTCGCCGGTCCGCTGCTCGCCAGCGGCTATTGGAAGCTTCCGGACGTGACGGCCGAGACGTTCCGGGATGGGTGGATGCACACCGGCGACGTCGCCAGGGAGGACGGCGACGGCTTCTGGCACATTGTCGACCGGACGAAGGACATGATCGTCAGCGGCGGCTTCAACGTGTTTCCGCGCGAGGTGGAAGACGTTGTTGCTGAGCATCCGGCGGTTGCACAGGTCGCCGTCATCGGCACGCCGGACGAGAAGTTCGGCGAAGCCGTCACGGCGATCGTCGTGCCCCGTCCCGGCTTCGAGCTCAGCGACGACGTGGTCGCGGAGATCCAGGCGGCCGTGAAGGAGCGCAAGGGATCGGTCCAGGTGCCCAAGAAGGTCCTGGCCGCAGACGCGATCCCGATGACCGCGCTTGGCAAGCCGGACAAGAAGGCCCTCAGGGCGAGCTTCGCGAGCCCGTCCTAACGAGCACCGCGGGCCCAGTTCGGTCGCTGATCAGCGTCAGCGGTCGGTGAACACGGACGACGGCTGGGCCGGGACCGCTCGTCGACGGGACAGGCAGGACCAGGCGGCGGGAGCCGTCTCCAGCAGTTCGAGGTCGAACGCCGTGCTGCGCAGCTCCACGATCTCCAAGGCGGGCTCGATGGCGTCGGTGATGTCGCGGGCGGATCGACGTGGCGGACCAAACTCTCGGGGTAGGCCTTCGGTGCTGCCGATGAGGCTGAGCCACCGACCTTCGGGAGTGAGGCACTCGGCGACGTTCGCGGCGAAACGGGCTCGCTCGGCGGCCTCGTCGAAAACGTGGAAACACCCGCGGTCGTAAACGAAGTCGAACGGCTGGCCAGGCGGCGCGTCGGCCAGGAAGTCGAGGGTGGCGAAGGTGCACCGTCCCGTCGTCGTCGCCGCCTTCGCGCGGGCTTCGGCGCGCTCGATGGCGCGCCCGGAGACGTCGACGCCGAGCACGTCGAAGCCGAGGGAGGCGAGCCAGACCGCGTGCGTTCCGGTTCCGCAACCAATGTCGAGCGCGCGTCCGGAGTTGAGCCCGACGCGCTGCACCGTGTCGACGAGATTCGGGTCAGGTTCGTCGGTGTCCCACGGAAGGAATCCCTGCTGGTAGTCCTCGTCCCAGTCTCGGTGCGCCATCCGAGCAGTCTAAATGCGTCTCAGCGGTTGGCCGAGGTCCACGGATCTTCGGGCCGTGCATCGAACTCGCGCGCCATGTCGCGCAGCTTCACCGGAGCGGAACGATCGAACATCGGGTTCACGACGCCGCGAAGGACCGAGATGGCCCGCCAGCGACGCGGCCGGATGATGCGTGGCGCGCGACGCTCGATTCCCGCGGCGATGGCCTCGCCGGCAACCGACGGATGAAGCCGCTTCCGCAACACTCGGGGAATGCTGTGCTTCAAGTCGTCGCCCCTGGCGTCCGCGTCGATGGTCTGGCGCACCATCTCGGTGTCGATGAACCCGAAGTAGGCCACGCTCGCACTTGCTCCGTGCGGTGCGAGTTCGACCCGCAGGGCACGGCCGAACTGTTCGACGCCGGCCTTGGCGATGGCGTACGGGGTCGCGCCAGCGCCGTTGATGAAGGCGTAGACAGACGCCACAACGACGACGTGTCCGCCGCGCTCCACGATCTCCGGTAGTGCGACTCGCACCGTGTCCAGGACGCCAAGGAGGTTGACGTCGAGCACGCGGTCGAAGGCCTCCTCGGACATTGCCCGGAACGTCGCGGGGCGAGACGCGACCCCGGCGTTGGCGACTACGACGTCGAGCCGACCGAAACGTTCGACGGTGGACGCGATCACCTTCTGCATGGCGTCGCGGTCGGTCACGTCGGCGGCAAGGCCGAGGGCGCGCTCGCCGTGCAACTGGGCAGCGGCTGCGACGGCATCCTCGGACCGCAGGTCCACGACCACCACCGATGCTCCTCGTGCGACGAGGGCCTTCGCCGCTTCGAAGCCGAT
>DATLCL010000232.1:0-5926 GCA_035526415.1 Aeromicrobium sp. | reverse complement strand
GTAAGGGTCATGGGTTCTCCGGTTCGGGGGGCTCGCGTGCACCCATTTTAATCCCGACTGCGATTATCGGAATTCCACCTCCAAAGGTCAACGGCTGGCGACGAAGCGGACCTCGAAGAGCGTTGGCCAGTTCTTGCCAGTCAGGAGGAAGGTCCCCGCTTCCGCGTCATAGGCAATACCGTTGAGGACGCCCGCGTCCGTGCCCGGCTCCACTAGCAGGGACGAAGCGTCGATCACAGCCGTGACCTCACCCGTCGATGGATCGATCCGGACGATGTCGGTCGTCTGGTAGACGTTCGCGTACACGTCGCCATCTGCGCACTCGAGCTCATTCAGCATGTCGACCGGCGCCTCGCCGTTCTTGACGGCCACGGTGCCGAGTTGCTCGAACGTCTGGCGATCCCGGAAATACAACGTGCTGGACCCGTCCGACATGACCAGCCGCGAGCCGTCGTCACACAGCCCCCAACCCTCCGTGTCGTAAGCGAATGTGCCGACCGTCGAAAGATCACCTGACCGGTACACGAATGCCGTCCGTTCGTGCCAGGTCAGCTGGATCAGCCGGTCATCGAAGACCGCGAGACCCTCACCGAAGTAGCCATGGTCCAGGTCGACCTGGTGCAGAACATCGCCGCTTTCAGGATCAACCTCACGGACGTTCGACTCGCCGTATAAGCCGGTGCTCTCAAAAAGTCGACCGCCAACCAGCGCCAGGCCCTGCGTATACGCGCCGGCATCGTGTGGGCGACGTCCCACAATCTCGACACTCAGCTGCTCCGCTGTGCTCGACAGCGTGGGCGCGCCACATGCAGCCACCACGAACGCGAGGCACAGGGCGGCAGATGGGATTGGGCGCGAGCTGATCCACCGATGTTATGGCGGGCCGCTCAAGCCGAAGCGGTCGCCGCCTCCAATTCGAGGACAGCGACGCTCGGCTCAAGCAACCCAAGGTCGGCCATCAGGGCACGGATGGCCGGGTGTCCCAACGGCTGGAGTGCGGCCGTTAGGGCGGTACGGGCAGTCAATCCAAGGCCAATCCCAACAACAGGGCCGCTGACCTCCGCGACCCAGCGCGGCCCCAGCCGGCGCAGGCAGACGTCAAGCGGTTGGGCACTTTCCTGTCGGAGGCTGAACTGGACGACGTTCCGTGTGTTCACGACTGCCACGATCGGCGCCCGTTGTGACAGCTAGCGTGTCACGAAATTTGGCAGTTGACCTGTCGGTCCCTGGTCGACGCGGTTACGATGCACCACTCGAGTCCTGTCCGGTCGACACCCCGCGACGCCGTCGGATGATCAGCCATGCGACGATCAACGCGACGATCAAGCCAGCGACACCGATGCCGAGCGCAAAGGGCGCCGGTTCAGCCTGAGCACTTTGGATCACCGCCGTCAGGCCGTCAGTTGAAGGCTGATCGGGACCGCCGGGTACAGGCTGCTCGCCGATTATGAGCGGGATTGTCGGGTCCTCGGCGCGCGCACCCTCGGCCTCTAGCGTGAGATGAATCCTGTACACGCCCGGGTTGAGGAGTGCCGCGAGGGGGACTTCGACCAGCGTCGACGAGCGGGCGTAAAAGCTATCCATTGGGATGGTCGCCCGACTGACCTCGGCTCCGGCAGCGTCGAACAGCACGAAGTCGGCGACCGGCTTCAGCTTGACGTTGCCTATGTTGGCAACCGCGACCGCGACGACGGACTTGTGGACGACCACGGTGTGGCTCGCGGCTCCGATCTCTAACGCCGGCGCGCGAAGCCCGGGCACGGTGATGACCACCGCAGTGGCTTGTCGGACGATCTGGTCGAGGGCGACTTCACCTTCGCCGCGTAGCGCCTCATCGTTCTCGAGGACGAGGCTGGTGATGTACTCGCCCGTCTCGGCATCTTCCGGGACGGTGAGGGTGAACGAGCGCCGGATGCGCTCGCCTGGTGCGAGTGTCAGCACACCGGCTGGATAGTCGAGCCACGTGGTCGTGCCGGTTGGAGCCTCATCCCGCAGGCGAGCACCGAAGCCGCCGTTGATGATCGTGTAGACGTCCGCCGCGTACGTGCGTGCGGCGATCGCTACGTCGCCCGCGTTGGTCAGCTCGACTTCGAGGGTGCGTGTCTCCCCTGGCGTCATCGTCAGGTCGAAGAACTCTCCAGCGGTGTTGACTGGCTTGAGAGCAAGGTGGACGCCGCCGTCCTGGGCGAAAACTGCTCCCGCCATCACGAACGACGCGAGCACCGCCAGCGCTGCCATCAACGAGGGCGTGACGGCCCGTCGACCGATCGCCGCCTGTTCGAGCTTCGTCCGTGGTGCGTGATGGGTCACCGGGAGCCCTCGACCGGATGCAGAAAGGTGGCGCCCCCCGCGCGGGACGCCACCTTAATTGACCCGGTGGCTTAGGGAGCCGCCGCGATCGTCGTAGTCAGAGTCCCCGTGTACGTACCGGTCCGACTTCCGGCCGGGATGGTGAGGTCGACGCCCAGGGCCTGGGTGTACGTGCCCTGACCGAAGGTGACGAGCGCCTGCACCGTCTTACGAGCAGCGTCGAGCGTCCCTACGGGACTGATCGTGGGCACCTTGGGACCGCCGACCCCGTTCACCGCCTGGCCTGCCGTGGCGACGGGCGCGGCCGCGGATGTCAACGCGAAATCGGCGGCGGGGATGTTGGTCCCGCCATTGGCGCCGGAGTAGACGAACGCTGAGCTGATGATGGTCACATTCCAACCCAGGCCGGAGCCCGTGCTGTCGTCGGCCGTCAAGGTCATTGAGCCTGTGCTCGATTGCGCGCTGTGGGAATAGGCGACGCTACCGAGCGTCAGGTTCGCAACGCTGGCCGATCGGGTGCCGGCTGTGATGACCTGGGTCACCACGTCGGCCGCGAAGGCGGGCCCTGCGACGGTCGCGACGAGCATCGCTCCCGCGCCAAGGGCGAGCGCAATCTTGCGCCGGATCGAATAGCTGTAAATAGTCAAAGGAATCACCTGCTGTAGTTGCCTGGGTCCCAGGCATCTGGCTTCTATCCACCGCGGTGCTCGAAAGACGTTCGGCCGAGGACACATCTGGTTCGGCCGATCGCGGCGTGCCGGATCTGAGGCCAACGTAACGCTGCCCATCCCGCCAGACGATGAGACAGTCGTCACGCGAACGACCGCCAATCGTCAGGAATCGATGAGACTATCGTCAGGGTGCGAGCGTCAGGCGACACGATCGTTACCTGCGCGATGCGGTCAAAACGCGCGCCGAGCCAGCTTCGCGAATAGTCGCAACCTGGCTCGTTCGGCATGCGGCAGCTCCGTGATTCGCATTCCGCGCGTCGCGCCCTCGAGTTGCAGCAGAGTCGTCCCTGTGGCGAGATTGGGCCGGCAGGAACGGAGCTGCTCCCAGGCAGCCACGGCGCCGAGCGCCCGCAAGTCGGACACCGTCGCGATGCCCGCCTCGCGCAGGGCGCGCGCGAGCGTCAGGCCGAGGTTCACAGCGCGACCGATATCGTCTGGCCCATATCTCCGCCTCGAATCTGCTTCGAGCTGGACCGGAACGACGTCCGCAGGGTCGTCCTTGCTCTCGGGGACCGAGGCCCGCGGGGCCCGGGAGGCGACTCGACCGGCGAGGCCCGGCCGCCCCAGCCGGTAACCCTGGCCGAATTTGACGCCGAGACGGTAAATCTCCTTGGCTTCCGCGTCCCTCTCGATACCCTCAGCCATGAGGCCGGCGTTGATCTGCGCAGCAAAATGCACCATCCCGGCGATGAGCGCCTGGCGCGCAGGATCGCAATCGACCCGATGGACTATCGCCTTATCAAGTTTCACGAAGTCCGGATTGAGCTCGAGGATGTGCCGTAGGCTCGCAAAGCCGGCCCCTGCATCGTCGACGGCCAGTCGCACTCGAGGCCGGAGTCGCACGATTGCAGCACGCAGGGCGTCGTAGTCCGTGACCTCAGTGTGCTCCGTCAGCTCCAAGACAATTTGCCGCGTCGTTTTACGCAACATCGCGGCGAGCGCATCACCGGCCAGCACCAGCTCGGCTGATACGTTCACGTTCAGCGAGGCCGCCTCCGGGAGAGATGCCGCAGCGGCGAAAATCGCCTCCAGCGTGCCCCTTTCGAGATCGATCGCCAGGCCGCTGCGGGCGGCTTCGGCGAATACTCGGTCGGGTGGTGAGCCGTCCGCGAAACGGGTCAGCGCCTCGTATCCGACCGTAACCCCTTGGCCGAGATCGACGATGGGCTGGAACATCGGGAGGTATAAGCGGTCAGTGATGATTGCCTGGATACGCTTCTCGTCCAGCGCTCGTGCGTTGCGCGATCGGAGCTGCCCTGCTAGCAGCGCCCCGGCGTAGGCACCGCACTCGACGAGCGCGGGCAACCGTTCGGTGAGCCCGAGACCATCGTCCCCTGCGGCGCTGACGGCGAGCAATCCGATTGCCTCATCGCCGCTCCGGATCGGGACGTACGCTATGACGCGGACATCGAGCTCAGACAGGATGGAGCGGTATGGGTGATCCGGCTCAGGGGCCCAATTTTCGATCCATGGGCCCCGACTGGCGCGCTCGCGCAGGTACTTGCTCCGCGCCGGAGGAAGTGGTCCGGGAACGGTGACGTCGGAGCCGTCTGGGTCGAGGACAGCCAGCGGAAGTACCTCGCCGGAGGACGCCAGTCCCAGAACTCCAACTGCGCGGAACGCCTCAAGCTCGAGCAGGGCTCGACCAATGGCGGCGGCTGTCGCCTCAGCCGTGTCGCCAGAGCGCATCGCGCTGAGCGTGGCAGCCAGGACCCGCCGCTCGCGCCGGTAGTCGTCCAGATGGGCCTCGAGCGCCCGCTGTCGAGTGAGGTCGCGCATGATTGCGACCGCGCCGACGAGGGTGCCCTGTGCATCGCGTACCGGGGCTATCGTCGCTTCCCCATGAGCCAGCGTACCGTCGCGGCGCTTGTTCAGGAGCTCCCCGCGCCAGACGTGGCCGCGTTGGACGGTCTCCCAGACCGACGTCGTCGATTGTTTTAAATCGACCGGGGTCGCGAGCTCCGTGACCTTCTTGCCGAGAACTGCCTTAGTCCGCAGCCCCGTATGAGACTCGAAGGCCGGATTAACGTACCGAACCGTGCCGTCGAGGTCGGCAACGACGATCGCGTCTGCCGCGTGTTCAACAGCTGCAAGGGGCCAAGCTGGCTCATTTCCGAGCCTCGCGGCGAGTGCGAGCCTCCCACCGACGCGAGAGCTTCCTATGGCGGCGATAGTCACCGAACGCATCCCCCTCGGACTGCCGGGGCGAACGCATCACCGCTCGTCAGTCACGTGTCAGACGCTAACGTATGAACGTTGACCAACATGTGCACAACGAACACCTCGCACATCTTGCAAGTACGTTGCTACTGCAGTTGACAGAAAGGAGAGGCGTAGCCAGCGAAATTACTTGGCGCGTGTCAAAAAATAAGCGTGTGCGGATCCGGCAAGCGGGACGGGCGCCGGCGATTAATTAATCAGCGCCGAAGAGGTCCCACGACGATTCGAGCCCGGCCACCTCGATGTGCGGTCGTTCCCGCGAGTGCCACTGATCGAGGTTCATCCGCCAGCGCGTGAGCTCCCGCGCCTCGCCGCGTGGCGCCAGAACGTCGATCCCGTCCTCGGTGTAGCCCAACGAACGCGAAACGGCCGCTGAGGCGACGTTGTCGACGAAGGAGCCGGAGGTGGCCCACCACGCGTGCAGGTAGTCGAACGCGAACGCGAGGACGGCGGAACGCATCTCCTTGCCGATGCCGCGGCCCTGGAACTCACGGGTGATCCACGAGCCGGTCGAAACGGTGCGTAGCACGCGGAACTCCTTGGCGCCCATCCCCTGGGTGCCGATGAGCCGGCCCTCGAACCACACCCCCAGATCGAGGTTCCAGTTCTCGGGCGACCAGGTCGCCCGAGTCGACCAGTGGTACTGCATGAACGTACGTTCGAAG
>DATLCL010000221.1:0-2314 GCA_035526415.1 Aeromicrobium sp. | reverse complement strand
GTAATGGTCGAGATGATAGAAGTCATAGCCGATCTGCGCACCGAGATCCATGATCGGGTACTTCGGCAACAGCCGTTCGACCATGTCGATCTCCATGTCGTTCATGTAAATCATCCGCTCGTCATAGCCACCGCATTCCCTCCAGAGGTCGCGATGCGCCAGCCAGACGCCGACCGCATTCCGGTAGATCACGCGGCCGTACTCGATCCACAGCCAGTCGCCGAACCACTTGACGAATCGCTCGACGATCGGGAGACGCGGACACAGCACCGCCAGCCGGTACGGAATGTTCCGGCGATTGGCAAAAACCAGCGTGGTCCGCAACTGGGTTCCAGGAGTCGCCACACCGGATTGCGCCGACCCGCTCATCCATCGAAGAAATCGATCCCCCACGAGCGTGTCCTGATCGATTCGACCGATGTATTGTCCTCGCGCGCGACGGGCGGCGATGTTCAGGGCAATCACCTCGGGAAACGGGCTGTCGTGCTGGAGTTCGCGGGCGAGCGCCGGCGGGACGCTGAGGAACGACACGATGCGGGCTGCCGCCGGAGTCAACTCGACCACGTCGGCGAGCGGAGTCTCGCTGCCCCAGTCGGTGACGATAATCTCGACTTGATGGTCCAACCCGAGCGCGCCGACCCGATTGCCTGCGTAGTTCAGCGCGGTCTGCAGACGCCACACGGAGTTGCCCATGTACGCGTCGTTTCTCGAGCAGAGGATGAGCGAGAGGATCGGCCGGTCGGGAGTAGTCGCGGCTACCACGGCGTCGGTGTCAGGAAGTCATCGTCACGCGACATGAACCAGTCGCCGAGTGCCGAGAGGTCTTCGGCGCGGCGCCACTCGTCTTCCGTCCGGACGTGGATGCGGGCGCGTCGGTGAGCTGTGCTGCCGATGCCACGCACCTCAGACGGGTCCCACGTGATGCTCGTGAACGTCAATGGTCTCAGGACGAACAGACCGTAGGCAAATCGTTCCGCCAGTTCCCTCTGCTCCGGGCCGAGCGGAGGCACGTCTTGAATGCGCTCTACCCTGGCGAGGTAGTCGACCCGGGTCGCCGAATCAACTGTGAACCCGCGCTCCGAGTATCGGGCGGGCCCCGAGGTCAGCACCGGAATCCCAAGCCTCGCCGCCTCCACTCCAACGGTACCCCGGACGGTCAGGCAATAGTCCATCGCCGAACACAGTTCGAGCGTGCTGATGGACGTCTCGGGCGGGATCGTGGTGATGTGCCGCGGCAGCGTCCCGAGTCGTTCGCGCAGGACGTGCGTCTCTGTCGTCTCGCCGAGGTAGCCGTTCTCCTGGTGCTTCCACACATGATCGGGATGAAGCTTGATGACCCAGTTCACATCCGTATTGCGACAGGCCGCCGCGACGGTTTCGACGAACCATTCCTGGTAGTTGGCAAACAGCGGCTCCCCCCACATCACCGGCGCGTCCCACAACACGTGGGGAAAGATGAACGCGGTCTTCCGCGTCGGGTCGAGACCGAGACGGGCCCTGACCTCTGCTGACTCGAGCGGCGTGCTGTGCGGCTGCAGCCATGGCGTGTGGAACCAGTCGCCCATCACGTAGCTGGACGCGACTTCTTCTGACAGCCGCGCACGCCTCGCGTCGGTCCACTCGAGATTACGAACCTGCTCCCACGATCGCTCGGACAGGGTCGTGAGGTGCTCGTCGCGGTTATGGCGTCCATAGCGCTTGAGCATCAGCGCGTGGCTGCGGTGCGCAGTGTTGCAGGCGACAACGTCGATATGTCGGTTGACGCAAGTCTCGAAGAACTCGCCTTTCGGCGTGTATTCCGGATCCGTCAGGACGAGATCCGGATTGATTGCGTCGAGAATGCGCTCGGCCTCCTCGACGGCCGCCATGCTCGCCGCCACGGCACGTACTACCAGGGCGCGCACGCCGGGCGCCCGCAGGTGCAATTCGCCAACGCGCAGACGACGCAGGCTCGTGCAGACCGCGATCATGCCAACGCGGACACCGCGGTGGATGCGCGACATCACCTGGTCGGTCGATCGGCAGTGCCGGATGAGCGCCTGTGCCGCGGGCGAATGGTCCGACGTGCTGATGAATTCGCTCCACCGGCGTACGGCATCCACGCCGGCCCTCTCGTAGAACGGCCGCAGCCCCATCCGCTCGTCCTCGAGGAGCACGATCACCCTGAAGCCGGCGAGCTGGAGAGTCTTGATGGTGCACAGCTCGCCCTCGATCGTCGGGCACCGGCTGCTGACGACGAGCGCAACCTTTGACGCGGTGGCGACCGGACTCACGCCTGCCGCAACGCATGCACCGAACTCGCCGTCAAACGCTG